>NZ_NPDM01000005.1 GCF_002812085.1 Leptospira levettii | reverse complement strand
TTTTAGGCGTTTATCATTCCCTTGCACAACAACACCTGGTTTTTCTTCTCCGTCGGATGCAAGTTCCACAATTCCACGGTATTCGGTTGTTGCGTCTCTTAACCTTCTATCATTGGATTGGACAACAACACCTTCTTTCACTTCGCCATCAACTGCGAGCCGAATGATTCCCGATCTTAAAACAGATGCATAGGGGAGTGGTTCTCTGGTTGGACCACCTGATTCCTTTTTATCTGCGCTAGAATACAGTTCAAGTTCTATGACTTCGGTGGTGTATTCCTTTTTGTTAGTTTGTTTTTCATCGATAAAAACAATTTTTAAAAATCGTAAATTGACTGGTGGGAAACGCCACTTGTACCAAGTGCCTGGCTCAGATAAAAAATAATTTTCTTCATGTAACTGGTGCCAAGTTAGATCATCTTCACTGTAATAAACAATGAACCTTTCAGGGAAATTGGTGATGGCATCGTTTTTCGTTAACATCCGAAATTCTTCAATCCGGTTGACTGATCCCATATCCAAAATCACATATTCATCAGCAGGTTCTTCTTTTTTCTTAGAAGACCATCCGTAATCAGGTCTTGTATCGAATAAATTTTCTTTCACATAAAGTCTATCTAACTCAGAACTAACTTGGATAGACTGAACACCACTGATTAAGATTTTTAATGGGCCAAAACTAATTCGATTTTTTCCATTACTTGCTTTTCTTGAAATTTTTGAAATAAACTTCACATAACGAGCGCTTGTTAATGAAAACAACCATTTAGCTGAAGTTTTGAATGACTTACGAAAGGATGATTCTTGTAAGATGGGTTCCCAATACTTACCATCATGGGATAATTCAAAACGGAAGGAATCTGGAAAAAAATCCAATCCATCCTTCCCTGGTAATAACTCGATCCCATTAAAAAAAACAACATCGTCGAATTGGAAAATGATCGAGGAGAGAGATGACTGTTCCTTTTCTTCAAAAAATGACAAAAACTCATTATTTTTGATTTCATACGTTCCCGTTGTGGAAACCGATTGGATGGGCAAAGAGTAGGGGTGGCTTGTGCGAATTAAATGATCTTTCATGCGCTTTTTCAGTTATGATTCCTTCCAAAAAATACCGTTTTTCTATTCAGTCTATCGAATTTCACCGACACGTGAGCCTTCTTCTTTTTCTGTAAAAACCACGAGCACAACTGGTTTCACTCGTTCCGTAAAATACATTTGGATGATTTGGCGTAAATGCCCAAGAATCGGAGAGGAAACGATGATTACATTTCCATCGGTTGTCACCTGGATTTTTTCCAACTGCCGAAAGGAAGATTCTGTCAATTGTTTCGATGCCCAAGCCAAAAACCCAGACCAGGAAGCTGGGTGGGGCAGAATAGATTCATTTCCTGAATCTTGCCCAGAATTAAGCACTTCTTTTCGCTGGGCACTCACCAATTCCCTACAGAGAGTTTGGACATAGGAAACATTCGATTCCATATGGAGGTCCACTGCTTTGCGATAAGCTTCTAAAGCAATTTCAGGGCCAAATAAATCGACAAGAGTTTCGAAGTCTTTTTTCCCTTCTTTCGAATCTCTTTTACTTTCGCTTTGGTCCTTTGTCTCTGGTACATGGTTTGTATTGGATATAGTTATATTAATATGGTTAGGGGATCCATCCGTAACCCCCTTTGTGGGTAAATTGACTCCCCCAGCGGTCTCCGGTTCGGTTCCCCTGAGGTGTATCGACATATCTCCCAGAGGGGTAATTCTGGAACCCTCATAGTGGAAAGAAAAATGATACCTTGTGGATGTCCTTCCACTCCCTGGAACCTGGTAGAGTAGGCCTGCTTGTGTTAATTCTTTTTTGGCAGTCACTATGGATTTTTTGGTTTTGAATCCTGTTAGGCGCATAAGGGTTTCTGTGTTTGGCCAAACGGGTTTGAAGTTGTAGTCACTGAATTTTAAAAGCACAGGATACAACGTCTTTGCAGCATGAGATAACCCTGCCCAGACACCAGAATCGATGATGTCGGTCATCAGGCGGATATAGGGATGTCGCTGGTCGCTCAAGGAAGCTCCTCCGATTTCTGCAAAAATCAAACTAAATTTAAGCAAATAATTCGAAGGAGTTGACATTATCTGACATAATGTTAATTATGTCTCATCCAACAACATTCCTTCGGGAAACCCCGACCCCCTGGTGTTCCAGGGGATTTTTTTATCGATCGGGTTAGGACAATAGAATGCCCCCACACCTTCTCAAACGAAAAGGTGTTTGCTCAAACCTTTCAAAAGTTTTATTATGTCACATTATTGTCGGATTCTGGTAACTGTCAAGTTCGTACAGTATTTTTCCCTACTCGGGCCAAAAATTTTTTTCCTTAGTACTTGACTGCTAAGTACTTGTTTGGGTTATGCCGAGTCACCATACTTTTTCGAGAGTTCTTTTCTGATGAATTTATAAATGTCTCCCAGTAAAATCTCGTCTTCGGATTGGATTTGGATCCCACTACTGGTCCGTCTGATTTTGTAGCCAGAAAGAGGGGAGGATTTTTGATTTGTCCCATCACCCGTTTTTACTTGTTTGTTGAAGTCTTTTGCATCTTTTACGGTTTTGAGTGCACCTTTGTGATACAAGGTGAGAAATTCATCTAAACTTCCTTTTTTTGCTGCTTGGGCGGCTTGTACGAGCAGGTTTTTATTATAAATTTCATTTTTTTTACATTTTTCCAAATCTGCTTTGGACATGGATGTAATCGAAAGGACTTCCGTCATGTAACTGCGGCTTTTTCCAAATAAGTCACCCAATTCCTGGTCCGTGTATTGGTAGGAATTTTTTAAAAAGAGAAGGGCATCTACTTCTTCGTAGGGGGATAAGTTTTCTCTCTGTAGGTTTTCGATGACAGCCAGTTTGTAGATTTCTTTGTCGGGTCGGTTTAAGATTTTACATTCAATCTCCACCCATCCTAAGGATTTTGCAGCATGGTACCGTCTCTCCCCGGCAATGATCTTATAACTACCTTCTTTTTCCCCTTTTGACACGATGATGGGTTGTAAAAGGCCATCCGCTTTTAGGGTCTGGGCTAATTCTTCGATCCCTTTTTTTCGTTCTTGCCTCGGTTGGTATTCGGAAGGTTGGATCCTGTCCATTCGGATCGTACGAATGGTTCCATCCAAATTTTCGGCTTGGTAAATGTCAGCGAGAGTTCCTAGGCGTTTACTTTTTAAGCTCACTTAAAACCTCCTCGATAAAACCTTCGTATTCTTGGGATTGTCTGGAAGACCGGTTGTAGTCGTAGACTGATTTTTTGGCCAAATGGCTTTCGCCGATCGCAACTCCATCAGAAATCGTATGTTCAAAAATCCTGAAATACTTTGTGAGTACGGGTAGGATTGTCTTAGTTAATAATGTTTGGGGTTTTAATTGGGTGATGAGGGCACCTAAAATTTCCAAGTCGGGGTTGATCCTCTTTTTGATCGAGGAGATGGTCTGTTGTAAGCCCATAATCCCATCCATCGAAAATTTCTCCGCTTGTAGTGGGATCAAAACATAATTAGCGGCTACCAAACTGTTCACTGTGAAAATAGAGAGGGAGGGTGGGCAGTCAATAATGACAAAGTCAAAATCCTTAAGTCCGGAAAGTGAGTCCCTGAGGATGTAAGGTGCCTCTACCGAGTTTACGGAAACTGTCTCCATTTCCGCCAAACGCATGCTAGATGGAGCTATCCACAAATGCTTGTTATATGCAGGAGCAATGATATCTTTTATGTTCGCTGAATTTTGGAATAAGTGGGCAAGGTCCTTTTCGACAGTTTCAGGATTTAAAAAAATTCCTGTAGAATTTGCCTGTGGGTCCATATCGATGAGTAAAGTTTTGAGATTTCGGCGAGCCAATCCCATGGCAAGATTCAAAGAAGTAGTTGTTTTACCCTCTCCGCCTTTCTGATTTGCAACTGCAATGGTGATCATCTATCTCTCTTTTTCCTTCCCAATTGGTATGCTTTCCATTCGAAAATTTGGGATCAATTGAATTTTTGAAAGGGAACAAAAAAAGGGATTTTTGTCCATTTCTACCTTCATTGTCGGACATCCGACATGCCAAAAATTAGCAAAAACTATCTCTTCTGTTTCTGTCGGACATCCGACATTCAAATAGGTACGTACTTGACAAAGTGATTAAATTTAAACAGTTTCATAGCATGCCCCCTCAAGCCGCTTCCTTGTTTGCATCCGGCCAAACAGGCAAAGAATGGATGGAAACGATCCTTCCTTCTTTGTGGGCAGAGTTATGTACCGAGTTTGAATTGGCCTCTGGGGTTGTGGTTCTCAAAGCAGAGGACGAAGATTCTTTTTATGAGTCGGCAAGTTTCGGATATGGAGAGGACGGGTTTTATTATTCGTTTCTGAATCGTGGTTCTGCACAATGGGAGACTCTCATGACTTCCAGGGAACCTGTTTTTTTCTCTGGGAAGGAATTCCCTTTATTTGGAAAATCAACGAATGCAATGTCGATCCGGATCAATGCGAAGGAAAGCATTGGTTTCCTCCTCGTCGAATTTGAAGGCGAAACATCCTATTCTGTTTTGGCTCTCCTTTCCCTTTTTGCAGAAAAAATTGGTAAAGAGTGGAGTGGCAACAAGCCACCAACGGATCGTTTTACACCGAAAGATTCTGATGTTTCCTATCTCTATTTCAGAGACAAAATCCCCAATCTAGAATCAGCAGTCCAGCGGTTCGGATCAGAGAAGTTGGTTTCTATTTTTGGAGCTCCTGGATCGGGGAAAAAAAGTCTAGCAAAATGGATCCATCTTAACAAGTTTTCTGGTGCTCCCTTTCTCGTTGTAGAATCCGTACCTGATCATTTTGGGAAATTTGAAAAAGCCCTCCAGGAGTGGGGAACTGAGTCAAATTTTGGAAGTTTGGTATTTACGAACCCAGAACATTTTTCCTTGGGGCAACAACAAATCCTTGCGGATTGGTGGGCAAAGTCGGGGTTCAAAGGTAACCTTTTTCTCTTAGGTGATTCAAATGCAAGTGACGAAGTCCTTCCTGAATTTGTCCAAATGTTACGAAAAAATCCAGTCTATTTGCCTTCATTAAACCATTTGCCAAAACCTACGTTTTCCAAAATCATCCATTCCATTTTTCAAGAATTATGCCACGATCAAAATCGTTCCGATCTTACGCTAAGCCAGGCAGGTGAAGAGGAACTTCTCAATCGAGTTTATAGAGAAAATTTCGTCGAATTGAGGAGTGCGATTCTCTCTGGAATTTTAACTTGTCGTACCAAAATGGTAGACGTTCCTGATCTTTTGGCAGGCCGTAACCGGATGGATATTGAGATTCCAGATGCCGAAGATTTAGACTTGCGGCGAGGGATCGAAGCCTTAGAAAGGCAGAAGATTCTTTTGGCAATGCGTATCTTTTCGGGAAACCAAATTCGAATGGCAAAGGCTTTGGGAATTTCGAGAGGGTCTCTCCAATACAAAATGAAACAACTTGGTTTGATGTAAAGATGGATGATACTGTATACGAAGAACGGAAAACTCCGGCAGGGTTTCTCGTAAAAGTCCGGATTTCCAAACTGACCTACGTCGTTTTTACCGAATCAGGTCCCGAAGTCCCCAAAGGGGCCAAAAATAATTCCATCGTTGTCAATGTCCCGAGAGTGGGTTTTTTTGGAGATGATTTTGACGTTTCCCATTTCCATTTGGGAGAACTTTCTTTTGTGAATGTAAAAGCAGGAAAGATGGTCATTCCATACCAACATGGTTTCTCCAATGAGATCAAAACCATTTATCTGGGTACGGGAAGCCAGAGTGATGTTTTACCAGTTGTCATTTACCACTACAAAAACAAAGAGGATTTGATGGCCGCTTGGGAGCGGGGAGAACAGGCGCAATTTTTGGTTGTCGATGAAGAAATCCCAAGATCAGACATGGTCTCCTTTAAAATCCGATACCCGAGTATGAATATCCTTGTGATCAAAAAAAGGATCAACACGTCTGCAGAATCTCAGTCTCCCAAAACCGAAGAATCTAAAGACAAGGGAGTGGTGGATTATGACAAGGTCCGTGCGACAGATGTAGCCAAAAACCAAAACCTAAATACTTATAGTGAGAACCCAGTCTTTTTAGCTAGGATCCACCTCCGTGCCATGGAGTTAGATAAGGTAAAACAACTCCTCCTAGATTTCCATTTGTCCTCTGACGATGTTATGTTCATCCGAACCTTTTTGGATGTGATGATCAAAAATGAATATAAAAAACCCGAGCTAGACACAGTCAAACCCCAACTCATAGCCATGAACGAAGCCTTTCGGTTGGCTGTTTTAATTTTGGAATTCCAAGTCGAAGCATTCGAAATAGAATTGGATGGTGGGTTTTCAAAAGACATCTCTCATATGATTTATGCTCTCTTAGCCAAAGAACAGGACTCGGCAAAAGACCTAGAACACGAAATTGTTTTGTGGGAATGGAAACTCAGAGTGCGGGCCTCCCTGTATAAAAAATAAGAAAAAACACTAAAAAATGCTTTATTTTTCTCGAATTTCAGGGAAAACTATGGATATTCACATGGTTTTCTTGGAAATTACAAAAAAGTTGGCACAAAAATTGCAAAAAAACATACCGTTTTTTTGTGCTCTGGTTTTTGTCCTTTTTTCCCAAGGATCCTTATTTGCAAGTGAATGGGACAAACCAGTTGTCCTCGTAAACGATCCACTTGTTCCTGCCATTGAACTGCGAGAAGGTGTAATTAGTGAAGTTGTGGTCACTCCAAACCAAGAGATCGCCATTCCATCTAATCGTAGGGATGCACAAGACTTCTTCCAAATTCCAAACACCAAAGTGGAAAAACATACGATCCGGATTTTTACATCGATTCATCCATCTTCCTTGTTTGTTTCTATTCCAGGAAAAATGGAGATGGGCCTTTCTCATTGCCAAGTTTACCAAGAGAACAACTTGGTACCAAGAATGGAAGTGGAGAATCTACCTGTAAAATCGATTGCCAGCCCAGGACTTTTTGGTTTTCTGGGGATATGTCTCAACCGAAGCGAGTTGCCTTCCAAAAATTTCTCAACGCCATGCGAAAATTGTCTACTGAGGTCAATGACTCTGAGATCTGCAAGCGATTGGAGATTCTCATGGCAACCAGTAAGGACGACCTCCCATTGGCTCACGTCAACCAACTCCTCCAAGAGCCAAAAGACTTTGATCCAAAAACCATTCCTGAGCCATACACACAATACGTCCGACATTTCATCTACATGGTCAAACGAAACGGCCGAATGCCCAGCGACATCCTATCCAATGAAGAAAATGGCACAGGAGGAGTTGGAAATACTCGTGGGAATCAAAAAGAATCCAAGTCTTCATCCAAAGCCACTTCTAGCGCAAAAAACAAACGAACTGACTCTTCCGGTTCAAAATCCTCGGCTCCTGTAAAAAAAGCCAAAACCAATACATCTAAATCTAAAAAATAATCCAAACATCCCTCATGTGATGATCTGCATCTCGTGAGGATTCTTTTGGTATTCCCTCCCTGTGCCCACTACAGGAGAAAAGTGCAAAAATCGACAAAATCCCACCCATTCCGTGGGGACTGCAAGGGGGATCCATATTTGCCTAATTTTAGGCAAATATGGTCAAAATTGAGGGTCAACCTGGTTGAAGTTACGGCAGAATCAGTTCTGAACGGCTAGCTCCTGTGATACCAGTCAAAACTGCCTATATTTAGGCAATTATAGGAGAAGGAAATGACGATTCAGAATTGCCCGTAGTACGGCATGCCAATCGGCACGGATCATTGCGAGAGACCATCCTTCGGCAGCGAGTGCCTAAGTGAGGGCGACAAAGGGAAGGGGTGACTGGGAATGGTCGGCCCGTGATACGGCATTTCCCCGCCTGGAATTTGGTGCCGGCATTTCGTCAGTAACTCATTTCTTTACGGTCCTTATGGGTTGATTTCGTCTCCTTTTGGACCTTTTCAGTTTCCCTGCGTCCCAGCTAGTTTCGTGACCAAATTCCGTCATTTCTTCGAAAAGAAGGACTTATCAACAACACTGAAAAAGGGAATCTTTTAAGAGCACCATTATGCAAAATTCTATGGGCGCGATTGTAGCCTGAGGAGTGTTTGCTCTGATCAAGAGAATCGACTTAGAAACCGTTAAGTGCCTTGTGTTTCGTTAAAAACGAGACCAAATTGCCGAAAGATAGGCATTTAAGCCTAATCATCTGCCCAGAACGAGGCATTTTCCCTGATGCCACGGTTAAGATTCCCTTCTAATTTCCACCCGCCAATCACCCCAAAAGAGGCCAATTATCTGCCAATATGTCATGTGTATCTGAAATTCATCCCTATGTAAAATTGGCAGAAAAACGAATATTGGTTGCCTGGGGGACTAGTCTCCGCATCTTTCCTTGGTATGGCAGAAACAATACGTTTAAGAGTGAAATGTCACGCCTGCTCCAATGTAATCGAAGGCACTGCCAAATATGGTTCAGGTCATTTTGTTCCAGAGGGTGTTATCTTTGAATTTGTGGCAGTTGGGAAGGTGGAAGGAGCAAAGGGTCGCCGCGTAAAGGCAGAAGTCACCTGCACTTGCCCAAACTGTGGAGTAAAATGCAAATACAATGTTTAGTGCATAAAAATAAGCAAATATATGCTATTTAATTCAGCACTATTTGGTATCTATTTAGTCATTTCACTGGTTCTGTGGTATTCTCTACAGATTGCGCTACCTCTCATTAATCATAAAAATGCACAAAATAAATCAGCAATCAGACTTTTGCAGACATTATATTTGCTTATAATTAGTCTATTATTCTATGGGTTTTGGAATAAAAATTACTTAATTTTAATCATTTGGATTGCAATGGTTGATTTTGTTTTGGCTCGGGTCATCCATGGCACCAGGTCGGACCGCTTGCGCCTCTTTTTCTTATTCCTTTCCCTTTCCAATAGCCTCGGGTTGTTATTATTTTTTAAATATGGGCATTTTATTGCTGAAAATTGGGCAACTATTGTCGGTTCGCCAGAAGGTCCAGAGACGTTTTGGAGCCAATGGCTTTTGCCCGTTGGGATTTCCTTTTATACCTTCCAATCGATCTCCTATGTAGTGGATGTTTACCAAGGGGAACTAGTCCCTGAGAGGAAATTTTCATCCTACCTTTTGTTCCTTAGTTTTTTCCCACAGTTAGTGGCAGGCCCCATCGTCACGGCAAAGTCTTTTTTACCTCAAATACGGAGGCCATTGCACCTCCTACGGATCCCTTTTTTATTTGGGACATTTTTGGTCCTACTTGGTCTTTTTAAGAAAATGGTGTTGGCTGACCATCTGGCTGAGGTTGCAGATCTAGTGTTTTCACACCCTGATAGGATGTCGTCTTCTGCTCTCTGGGTAGGAATGTTTTCCTATTCTCTCCAGATATATTGTGATTTTTCTGGGTACACTGATATTGCCCAAGGCACGGCAGTTCTATTTGGATTCCATTTGCCTGAAAATTTCCGAATGCCCTACCTATCGAGTGGATTTTCAGAGTTCTGGACTCGTTGGCATATTTCACTTTCCCAATGGTTAAGAAAATACCTCTACATCCCTCTAGGTGGAAATCGAATGGGAGACTTTTTTACTTACCGAAACCTTATCCTTGTCATGGCCATTGGTGGTCTTTGGCATGGGGCTTCTTGGAATTTTGTCGTTTGGGGTTTTGGGCATGGCATCTTACTTGTGATCGAAAGATGGATTGGGGTCCGTTATTCTCTTAAGGTCTTACCTGCATGGAAGCCATTCAAAGTGGTATTAACTTTTTTTTCGGTAAGTCTTTTGTGGGTATTCTTCCGAAGTGCTAATTTGGGTGATTCCCTGTGTTACCTACAGGGCCTTTTTACAAAAAAAGAGGGATTTTTGTTACCATACACCCTCGAAATGAAATTTGTTTATTGTTTTGTATTGGTAGTGATTGGCCATTTGATCGGGATTCGGGTGTTTAAAGAAAACAAACAATTGTTAGTGATATTTGAAAAAATGCAAAATTCCTTAGGAAAATTGGCATTTTTGGCTTTAGTGGCAGTTTTAAGTTTGATAGTGATTGTATTGTATTCTGCTGAAAGTAAACCATTCGTTTACTTTGTTTTTTAAGAGTGAATATGAAAAAAAGAATATTTTTCCTTATATGCTTAATTGTTTTTTTGTTCGGGATTGATGTTTTGTTTTTCCGAAAAATCCAATTCCTTTTACCAAATGAATCTCCTTGGAATACCAATCATTTTTTCAATTTTTTATATGAATATGAAAGGATACGTTCCCTTCCCAAAATAAAAAAGCGGATCATCATTGTGGGAAGTTCTGTTGCCTATTATTCCATTGATGCACGCTCCTTGGAAAAAACCTTAAAGGAAAAATTTTCGTTAGATGTAGATGTTTTTTATTTAGCGTATGCAGGCAACAGCCCCCTGTATGTGTATTTACTTCTCAATTGGCTTACACCCTTGGATCCCGACTTAGTAGTTTATCCTGTTAATTTTATTGATTATCGCCTCCACCGAACGTATGTTTTGTTTCCAGATGGAAGGAATGATACAGTTGATGAGTCATTAATGATACGAGATGCACTGACCTTTGGAGAAGCACCTCAATCATTATGGGTTTTTCCTTGGGAAACTTTAAAGGAAGTGGGTTCAGAGATGGACACGGAAACTTTGTCTCGTTATATTGTATCTTCTGGCTTCACTTTTTACCGATATAAAGACATTTACGAACAAAACCTCCAGAACCTAATCCAACACAGATTTGGGCGAAATACAAGTTATCATTCTTATATGGGTGTCAACATTCCAGAAGGAGTCAATGGACTTGGTTGGACAGGGAAACAATTTAGTTTTTTCCCAACACATAAAATGGAAGAAAAAGGGATTTGGTTGGAAGTCACTCCCTATTTGCTTGCTGGATCCACATGTAAACTTACCTTTTCTAATGGCGATACAAACCAGGTAGTGAACCTAAAAGATGCCCGATGGACGAATGTTCGTTTGGATCCAATTTTCTTTCGCGAAAACAAACAAATCACTGCTACATTGGAACGAGTATGGTATGCACATGAAGCTACGGGAGCTTATTTGGATTACCATTATGATCCCATGGGTGTCCGATTGGAACAGACTTTTGGCCTAGAAGTGGCAAAGTCAGGTGTCCAATACACACGGGAACCTCGTACGGAAGACTATCGCTATAAAAGGATGGATGATAAGACCTATACTCGTTATTTTTACTATCGTTTGTTAGAAGGTTTGGACAAACGACCTGGAATTGGTTATTTAGTCGCATTAAAACTTGCCAAAGAAAGGATCCGTACGGAAAAATTCCGGCCCTTTTTTCATTTTCATTACCTTCAAAAAATCGCAGACCATTTTCGAAATCGAAATATCCCGTTTTTGCTCATCAATAACCCAGAAAATCCAATCTCTCTCAGTTGGTATGAGGATTCGGACTGGTATAGGGACCATTTGCTTTTTCTGAAATCCTTGGATTCGGGTTCAGTACATTTTTGGGACATCCACGGTGTGCTTCCCATGCAAGGGTTTTCTGATTTCCATCACTTCACTTATGTAGGAATGGAACAAATGAATTCGATTTATGCGGAAAGAATTGGAAATCTCTTTCCGAAATAACATGTTTTTCAATCCTTACATTAGATAAGGAAAATTATGGAAAAAATCAAAGTTGGAGTCCTGGGAGCAACAGGATCCGTCGGTCAAAGATTCATTCAACTTTTGGAGAATCACCCTTATTTTACGGTGACTCATTTAGCAGCTTCGGAAAAAAGTGCGGGCCAAACCTATGGTGACGTGATGAAGTCTCGTTGGAAGATTTCTTCTGACATTCCTTCTTATGCAAAAGACATTATCATTTCATTACCAGATCCAAATGTAACAAAAGGCGTACAACTTGTGTTTAGTGGTCTCGATGCATCCATTGCAGGGGAAGTAGAGACTGCTTATGCAGAAGCTGGAGTGATGGTATTATCCAATTCCAAAAACCATAGAATGGACCCAAATGTTCCAATCCTTTCTGCAGAAGTAAACTCACATCATTTGGATGTTCTTTCTGCACAAAAAACAAAAGGGAAAATCATCACTAATTCCAATTGTACAATTATGGGAGTGACGATCTCACTTAAACCACTGATGGATGCATTTGGATTAAAGTCTGTTATGTTATTTTCAATGCAGGCAATTTCAGGAGCAGGTTACCCTGGTGTTCCTACCATGGATATCCTTGGGAATGTTGTGCCTTATATTGGTGGAGAAGAAGACAAAGCAGAAGTGGAACCTCAAAAATGTTTGGGGACAGTAGAAGGTGGTGTCATCAAATCCGCAGACTTTAAAATCTCGGCCCATTGTAACCGAGTTCCTGTATTTGATGGGCACACAGTTTGTGTTTCTGTATCCTTTGATAAAAAACCAAAAAAAGAAGAGATTTTAAAGGTTTGGGCAGATTTTCAAGGGGAACCACAGAAATTGGGATTGCCGTTTGCACCGAACCCCGCTATTCTTTACCGCGAAGAAAACGACCGCCCTCAACCTCGTCTCGATTTGGACACAGGAAAGGGAATGACAACTGTTGTGGGAAGGTTACGAGAAGATGCAATCTTGGACTGGAAATGGGTAGTTCTTTCGCATAACACGATTCGAGGTGCTGCTGGTGCGGCAATATTGAATGCAGAGTTATTGTATAAAAAAGGATATTTTAAGTAAGGACTTTTAAACCACATGTTGGATCCAAATCTCCCAGAATTAAAAGTCATGGACTACACGGCCTGCCTCCAAAAGGTGCAGGCTATGGATTCTCGCGGAGATTTTTCCTACAAAGGGATCTATAAAGTTCTGCTTGTTATCTTTGAATGGACAGATAAATTTTTACAAAACAAAGTTCTGCCTAATGTCGAACAGATTGAACGTGATAGTTCCATTGATAGGGATCGGACAGAAAATTATGTAATCGATCTAAGTTATAAACAAAACCCTGCGATCATCAAAAAATTAAATGTATTAGAATTTCATCCCAATGAACCAGGGGATCCAGAAAATCCAAAAACCTACATCAAACACAATACAGTTTTTGCAAGACCAACTACATCTGATGGTGGAACGGCTTTCCGATACGCACTTGGTTTAAACGAACTTTCAACGTCTGCCATCAAGGGATGGTTCAATGAAAAACGTAAGTATGTTGGTAAAGAAAAAATGCGGAAAGTCATCAAGGCGGCTGTGGATGCCAATCGACTTTTTGATACGTATGCTTCTACAGAATTAGGAAATTTGTTCCAATGCCCGTATGACAAAACAAAGGTGCAAAAAGATGCAACCATTGTCATCCACCTCAAACCAATTCTAAAACAATTGGTAGATGATAAAATTTTATTTTTCTTTCGAAATGATTCGGCTTCGAGGCCTGCAAACAAAAGTGTATTTTTGTACAATCGACCTTCCGAGATTTCGGATCGGTATGATGCCTATGTGGATTATGCAAAAAATACCATATATCCTGCGTTAAAAAATTTGGGTGTGATGGGTGAAATCACTGAAGATTCTTGGAATTCACCTAAAAACATATTAACCGAAATTAAAGGATATATGAATGAGTCCTATGGTGACCAAAAAACTCTTATGGAAGAGTGTTTGGTGTTAAATGAAATCATCGAAAAAGATCGAGAGAAAGAAGAAAAACAAAAACGTAAACAACAAATTGAAGATCTAATGGCTTTTCTCGCAGAAGCAGGTAGGATCGTTGAAGTAAACTTACTGCGTGTGAGTGGAGAACCTCTGACAGATGAATTTCGAGCTATGTTATTGTCTCAGCCAGAAGTTTTGTACACTGAATATGCAGACAAACGTGTGTTTAATGAATTTATTTTACACAAATCTTGTATCCCACAGGCGATTGAATCAGCAAAACGAACTTTCCAAATCAAACATTCTGATCTAGAAATCCGTGTGCTGAATCAAATGAATGTGACACTGCATTTAAATGATGAAAGCCCAAAAAGACTTTTAGAAGAAATTGAGGCTCAAAGTTTGTTTCAATTTTTGCCATTTTTTACAAGGTTATGGAGGATGATTATGGGTAATATGACAGTCCATAAATTCGAAATTCCTCCCATCAAAGCGAGGCTCCAACAACAACTCACAAAAGATTTAGCGAGTCAGAAAGTTAAAAAGATTTCACAAGAAAAAGAAAAACTCGTCAAAGCTAGACTGAAAGAAAGAGAAGAAGCAGAAAAAGACGCAGAACGAAAATCGAAACAAAACCATTCGCAAACCACAACTTCAAACAATTCACAAGATGATGATGAAGATTCAGAACCAGTGAAACAAGGTAGTCCTGAAGAAGAGAAAAAATGGAAAGAATCCATTGAATCAATTGTACGTATCTTGGATGAAGCGTGGGAGTTTGGTGTGTATCCAGATCGTGAATATGTATTATCCAAACTCAATGGAAAGTTTACTGAAGAGAATTTGATCTTTTTCTTAAAAAAATTTGGCGGAAAAGAAATCTACAGTTTCCCAATCCGTAACCAAAGAGAAAAGTTTCCTTGGCCCATTTTGATTTCAACTGGGTATTTGAAACGACATGGCAAAAAACTATTTGATAAAGTTTCTGCTGAAAGTGAACGCCAAAGAAATGATAAGTTCCCCAACCAAGAAAAATTCGACATTGCGGAATCGCAGTTAGATTTTTTAAACCGAATTTTACCCAAATTAAAACCATAAAATTATGCCAGCAATTGAACAACTAAGAGCAAGAAAAACAAAGATCGTATGCACTATCGGGCCTGCGACAGCATCCAAAGAAATGATCCGAAGTTTGGCTTTGGCGGGGATGAATATCGCAAGGATCAACATGAGCCATGGCGACCATGAATTTCACCGTAAGATCATTCGAATCATAAAATCTTTAAACAAGGATGAGTTACACAAACATCCAATTTCGATTCTACTGGATACACAAGGACCTGAAATTCGAACAGGGGATGTACAAAATGACTTACACTTAAAGGTGGGAGAAACATTTACATTTCATATCATACCTGGTATGGAAGCGGAAGCACAAAGTGTTTTTGTAAACTACCGTGATATCGTAAAAGATTTAAAAGTAGGTGATAAGGTCACAGTTGATAACGGTTTGATTAACCTCGCTGTCCAAGAAATCAGAGAAAATGAATTGATTTGCACTGTGTTAGACGGTGGAAAACTAGGATCCAGAAAACATATCAACTTACCCGGAATTCGTGTAAACATTCCTTCGATCACACCCAAAGACCAAAAGGATATTCTCTTTGGATTAGAAGAGGATATTGATTTTGTAGCTCTTTCGTTTGTTCGATCAAAAGAAGATGTCTTACAATTGCGAGAGATCATCGAAGAAAAAAAACACCATGCACAAATCATTGCAAAAATTGAAGACCAGGAAGGTCTAAAAAACTTAGATGAGATCATCAAAACCTCAGATGGAATCATGGTAGCACGTGGGGATTTGGGTGTAGAAATTGAAATTGAAGAACTCCCGATTGTACAACGACGGATTGTTAAACGATGCCAAGAAGAAGGAAAACGAGTTATCGTTGCTACTCACTTACTTGAATCGATGATTCATAATCCTTCTCCTACAAGAGCAGAGGTTACAGACGTGGCGAATGCAGTTTACGAAGAAGCGGATGCCATCATGTTATCTGGGGAAACAGCAATGGGAAAATATCCAGTTCGATGTGTTGAAATGTTGGATAAAATTGCACGTCGAATGGAAATGTCGATTAACTTGGGTCTTGCGGCACAAAGAAAACCGAAAGACCAAAAGGAAGAAATGGCAAGATCGGCCGCTAATTTAGCAGATTCGATGCAAGCTCATGCTATCATTGCCATCACAAGACGTGGAATCACTGCGAATAATTTAGCATCATTTCACCCAAGGTATCCGATTGTTCACGCATTTACTAATATGACTTCTGTTAGGCGAAAGCTTTGGTTGACACGTGGAGTTATCCCTTACCGAGTTGATTTTTCTTCTGATCCGGAAAAAACGATTAATTTAGCCATTCAAACCTTAGTGAATAATGGTTATTTGCAAACTGGAGAAAAGGTAGTGATTTTATCCGACATCATTGCCGGAGACGATCGAGTCGAAACGATTCAAGTCCGCGAAGTAAAGTAAATACATGTCATTTTGGAATTCGTTGATGGGGTTGGTATGTTTATCAACGTTTGTCGCGATTCCAGTTTATGCAGACGAGAGAAGTTCTGATGTTCCCGAATGGTTGGGTGAGTTTAAAAAATTAGATGAAAAGGAACTTGCCAATAAAAAGGAAGGCTGGTATGCAACTGGGTTACCTCTTTTTGGGAACGATGCAGTTAATGGCTCCGGACTTGGTCTTTTAGCCAATGTATTTTATAACGGAACAAAAAATGATTCTTCATTTAAGTATACACCATACGAACATATGTTTAATGTCGGTGTATACCGAACCAATCGTGGCACTGAAAATAATTACCTTGCTTGGGATGCTCCTTATTTTTTAGATACAGCCTACCGATTACGATCCTATGTGGGTCACGATGCCAGTTATTATAACCAATATTTTGGTGTTGGGACAGAGAGTTTACAACCATTGTATTTCAGAGATCGAAATGCAGATGGGAGTAGAATCGTTCGAAATGCAACCTATTCAGATTTTGAGAATGCTAATTCGTATGCAAAGAACAGAGGCCCAGGGCGTGAATTCACATCAACTCAACATTATCATGACTACCAATTTGAAACAACCTATGGTCAATTCAATGCTGATAAAACGATATTCCAAGTTTTTCGAGTTTGGGGTGGGGTAGAATTTTCAAAAAATATTGTTAGACGGTATGATGGCAATTCGGTTGAAGCTAAAGATCCACTGACGGGAATTACAGTTCCTGCAATTGAAGATTCCTCAAAATTAACAGAAGATTCAAATGCTAAGAAAATCATAGGTGTTCATGGTGGAAATTTAAATTACATGAGGGGCGGAATTGCTTTTGATACAAGAGATTACGAACCTGACCCAGATCGAGGATGGCTCATTGAATACAATGTCAATAAAGCGGAAAGATCGATAGGTTCGGACTTTAATTATTTAAGGCATTTTGGGCAAATTAAGAATTTTTACCAACCATTCCCTAAATTATTTGAAGAGTTTGTCATCGCACAACGTGCAGCACTCACAAAAATAGAAGGAGAGGTTCCTTTTTTTGAATATCGATATTTATTTTCCATTGATGGTCCTATGGGAGCATTAGGTGGACAGAATACATTGCGTGGTTATAGGCAGGAACGTTTTGTAGGGCCTGTGATCGGTTTTTATAATATAGAACTACGTTATCGCGTTGGAAGTTTTACTCTATGGGATCAATTTTTCCAATTGAGTATAGTTCCATTTTACGATGTTGGTCGAGTTTGGGATAAAATCAAACAGGTAAGTACCATGGATTATAAACATTCACGTGGTTTAGGATTACGGTTGATTTGGGACCAAGCCACCGTAATCCTAATGGACTATGCGTATTCACGTGAAGACCAATTATTTTATTTAGACATTGGTCATACTTTTTAAAAATTTTAGCTAAATCTTTCTTTTCGGATCACTTCAACATCGTTCATAAAGATCACCATAGGATATTTTTCTAAATATTTTTCTGATATAATTTGAAATATCTTTAAAGCTTTACCTTCCGAAACCAAGGATTCTAACCGTATGTTTTTTCCTTCCCAAGAAGTTAGGTGCTCGTGATTGATTCCTTCTCCTTTGGCTTCACTGATCGTATATCCTTTGACATTCACAGATTTAAGTTCAGAAACTAATCGATCTTGGAGAGCTTCATCAGCAATGATTGTGATGAGTTTTGCTTTTTCTAATTTCATTCTAAACTCCATATAAGTATTTTGAAACAGTTAAATAGAATGGTAATCCTACTGATAGGTTAAAAGGGAAGGTGATAGCAAGTGATGCCGTGAGATAAATTGCAGGACTCGCTTCCGGTATGGCAATTCTAACTGCTGCAGGTGCCGCAATATAGGATGCACTTGCACTGAGAGTCCCAAGAACCATCGCTCCACCCATAGATAAACCAATGGATTTACCTAGATACAACCCGAACATAGCTGTTACGATTGGAAAAAGAATACCAAATCCAATTAAGAAAATACCAGCTTTTTTAAGATCGGTAAGTCTCCTTCCTGTTACAATTCCAACTTCCAATAAGAATAAAATTAACATTCCTCGGAATGGTGTTTCAAATAGGGGAGCAAATTGTTCATGACCTTTTTTCCCAGAAATCATTCCAATGATAAGGCCACCTAATAGTAGCAAGGTTCCTTTTCCTGTTAGAAGTTCGTGTAAAATTTTTCCCCAAGAGGATTCATCAGACTTATCAGTTGGATTCATTTTTACAAGTAGTAAGGCTACAAGGATTGCGGGGATTTCCATAATAGCAAGCATACTAGGCATAAAACCTTCATAAGTAATCTGCAAAGAATCCAAAAATGCAAGAGCTTCACTGAAAGTAACTGCAGATACAGATCCGTAGTGTGCGGCTAGAGCAGCAGCATTAGCTTTGTCATATTTACCGAATTTGGTAAGTAATCCATAGGCGATTAGCGGTATTGAAATACACAATAACAATGCTGCCATCGCTGGTTTATAAAATTCTACCAAGGTTGTATTACTTAATTTAACTCCTCCTTTTAGGCCGATAGCGAATAAAAGATAGATGGTTAAACCTGTATACATACCATCTGGGAATTTTAAATCACTTTTGATGATGGTTGCAATGATTCCTAGCAAAAATGCTAGGAACATTGGAGTTTGTAAATTTGCAACTAATGCATGTAAAATGTCCATCTTGGTTACCTATTTTGTAATAGTTGAGATGTATTCTTCGGAAAGATAATTTACTTTCCCAGTTTCTAAATCGTAAACAGCTCCTACGATTTGTAATTGGCCTTTGTTATAGTATTTAGATAGAATGGGGTCTAGTTTACGTAAGGAAACTACTTGGTATGCAACGTTTGCTTTAACTGCATTATCTAAATAATCACCTTCCATATGTTTTACTTTTTCTGCTGCTGGTTTAATTGAATTGGTTAGCGCAATGATATGACCAGGTACATCTTCAGCTTTACAAGCTGCACCAACTGCACCACAACTCGTATGTCCGAGAACAACAATCAAATTAACTCCTAACACAACCACAGAAAATTCAATCGAACCCCAAGATGCGTAAGTTGATACTTGGCCTGCTGTTCTTAAGATGAATAAATCACCAAGACCTTGGTCGAAAATGATTTCATTGGGAACTCTTGAATCCGAACATCCAACGATTGTCGCAAAAGGATGTTGTTTTTTTGAAACTTCTTTGATTCGATCTACAGATTGATTGGGGCGAATTGATTTTCCCTGTACAAATCGTAAATTTCCTTCTACCAATTTTTGTAATGCATCTTTTGCCGAAATTCCGGCACTGTTTGTTTGCGCCACTACCTGAGTAGAAATCGATAAAATCAGAAAACTGATGAGGAACTTGGTACCTTTCATTGAAATTCTCCTTAGTGCTTCCAATCCAACTTGGAAGTTCTAAATATACATAAAAATAATTCGCGAATATAAATACACGAAAAAAAATGCGTATGATGAGAAAAAATAAAGCCTCCCGAATAGAAAATTTATTAGATTTTCATCATTTCTGAGATAGATGGGTTGAAGTTGGGTCGAAAAGTCCTTAGTCTAGATAAAACTCAAACAAGGAATGGATAGGATTTTTTACAAAATCTTACTTATTTCGTTTGGTTTGCTAAAATTCCATCAAAAACATCCAAACTGTGGAGAAGTTGGTAATCTGGTGTGAGTCCTTGTTTACTTTCCTTTTGGATGGTTTGTTTTGCTGTTCCATATGTTTCGACCCAAAGGCTAAGTTTTGTCGAATCCAATGGGGCAATGGATGAGTTTTCGTTTTTTCCTTCCTTACTAATGTTTGTCAATTGGGAAGGGAAGGATTCAGGGAATTTCATTTTCACATTGGCTTCATCAGAAATCCAAATATCTGGTTCAATCCCATTACCATGGAATATTTTTCCATTGGGGAGGTATAGATAAGAAGTTGTGATTTTAAGAATGATTGAATCGTAACTGTTTAATTTTTGCATTGAATGAACAATCCCTTGTCCAGTCGATTTTGAGCCAAAGATGAATCCACGTTTCTGAAGTCGAACTGTTCCAGCAATCAGTTCGGAACCAGATCCAGTATTTTCATTGATGAGAACAACTAGTGGTAAGTCGGTGATAGAGGAACCATTCCCATAAATCTCATTTGGTGCTCGTTTCCCGATTTTTGTTGTTACAAGTAGTCCCTTGGGAATAAACATTCGCATACATTCGATAATGAGATCTAAATAACCACCGGTGTTATCACGTAGGTCAAGAATGATGCCTTGGATGGGAATATCCTTTTGTTTTGCATCAGCCATTGCTACTAAATAAGTCTCTTTGATCAAATCTGTTGCTGTCTTCTCGATTCCTTTGGTAAATCCATTTACTTTGATTTGGAGAATATTGGACTGACCTTTCCAAATTTTTCCTGAAACTAGTTTCGTATTTTCATTCGGTTTGGATTCGAGAAATGGAATTTCGACTAAGAATGTTTGATTTAGATTTCTCTTAATTTTTAGTTTTACACTTTCACCAAGTTTTCCATTGAACATT
Source organism: Leptospira levettii (assembly GCF_002812085.1). Taxonomy (NCBI): domain Bacteria; kingdom Pseudomonadati; phylum Spirochaetota; class Leptospiria; order Leptospirales; family Leptospiraceae; genus Leptospira; species Leptospira levettii. Next base: position 244,874 of record NZ_NPDM01000005.1, on the reverse strand, counting down.
GGATAAATCTTGCGGAGGGATAAATAACGAATCGATTTTCCATTGATTGTAAGGATTTCGTCATTTTTTTGAATCCCAAATTGTTTTAGTTGCGAAGTATTCGAAAGCGAAGTAATGATTTTTTGTTTGGTTTTTGTTTCAGTTAAAGGTAGGTCAATGGAAAAGATAGTTTGGGGTTTCAAAAGTTCTTCATAATTCCTCGTCTGAATCAAACTCGATTTTAAGAAATTTGAAACATAACCTTCTGAAGCAGAAAACTCAATTTCAGACCAACTAACATTGACTACTTTATTTGCTGTCTTGGCAAATACTTGATTATATAATACTTCCATCACATCTTCTAAGTTGTCTCTGTTAAACGAAAGTTTGGCAAAAGCATCGTTAAGTTGTAATAGAACTTCATCCGAATCCATGATTGGATCCTCTAAATTGGGATTTTGGATGATAACAACGTCAGTCAATTTCCCCTCTTGTAAGACATTTCCTCGAATGGTATCTTTGTACTTGAGGTAGAATGTTTTTGGGAAGAGTATGTGATGGTCTAATGTTTCTGTAGCATAAACTGCTGCTGTTATATAAGCATTAGGATTGTCCAAATCATTTGGATAGAGATACGTTTTTTCCATCTGTATTTTGATGGCAGAAATTTGTTTTGTGTATTGGTACGTTTTTTCTATTTCTTTTGCCGGTGTCATGGAAGAAGGATTTGGAGTGGGTAACTGGCAGAATAGTAGGAAAATCGAAATCGAAATCGAAATTGTAAAACTTTGGAAGATTGTAGGAAGAAACGAGAAAAATTTCATTTGTTACCGAGTCATGGAAGGATTTTAGGATTCGAACGAAACTTACACTTGCGGTAAAATTCTTAGGTCTGTCAATCGAACATTTGCTTTGAGAGTAATGTTTCAGAGATTGAGCATAGAAGAACAGAGAGGAGAGTAAAGAGAAGTTTACATCCACCGAAATCATTTTTTCAGGAGAAGGGAGATCTGACTTTTTTGGTTTTGCCAGATTCCCTTTTCGATGACGATTCCAAGTATGCCATTTTCTATTTCATTGGAATTTCAATGACGAGTAATTCAGATTTTACATCTGCTTGGATATGGTATTCATCCGCTCCCCAAAGTCCTACAGCATCTCTACGTTCTAAGGTTGTACCCTCCGTAGAAATTTTCCCTTGGATGAGGAATACATAAATCCCTTGGTTAGGAGCATGTACCTTGTAGGAAAGGGTTTTTCCAGGTTCCAAAGTAGCGAGCGAAAAGTATGCGTCTTGGTTGATCCATACAGCTTCTTCATCAATAGGAGAAACAACTGTTTGGAACCGGTTCAAACGACCAGCTTCCGGAAATGTTTTTTGGTCATATCTAGGTTGGATGTTGGCCACCTTTGGTAAAATCCAGATTTGCAAAAAATTGACCTTTTTATCAGAACTGTGATTGAATTCGGAATGTTGGATCCCAGATCCTGCAGACATGATTTGTACATCCCCTGTTTTGATGATACCATTCGTACCTGTACTATCTTTGTGTGCTAATTCTCCAAAGAGTGGGATGGAGATTATTTCCATATTTTGGTGGGGGTGAGTACCAAATCCCATGCTAGGTTCTACGATATCATCATTGAGTACACGAAGTGCACCAAAATTGGTTTTGTCAGGGTGGTACCAGTGGCCAAAACTGAAGGAGTGGTGGCTGTCCAACCAACCAAAATTGACGTGCCCTCGTTCAGAGGCAGGGTAGAATTTTTTCTGAATGTTGGTTTTGATCGGGTTCGTTGTTTCCATATTAAATAGTTTAATATTAAACTAAAATTTGTCAACTGAGTTTCTTTTTCCATTCACTAAAAAAAGAAAATCACTTTCCAATCACTTTGAATCTTAAAGGATCATCCTATGTCGAAAAGATCCTCAGAATCGATTCAAACGAAAAAAAATTGGTTAGAGTTAGGCCCAGTTTATGTCAATCGAGTGAGGTTTTTACTCGCAGGATTTTATATCATCGCGACTTTAGGATCGTTCAAAACATCCACAACCCTTCAAACCACAAGTTATTTGGTCGGAATCACTTGTATGTTTCTCTACGGAGGTTTGCAGGCATATTTATTTAAAATTGGTAGACTCAACGCATTTTTCCCGAAGTTATTCATCGTTTTGGATATCACCGTATTATTTGCTGTCACTGCATCTGGACTCATGGGTGGAAGTACAGTCGCTGCCGATTTAATTAAGTCACCAACCTTATACGTTTTGTATTATTTTTATGTTGTATACTCTGCATTTTTATTTTCGAAACGAACCTTACTCACTAGCACTTATTACTCAGCTTTTTGTTTAGTAATAATATTAATCATTGGTTATGGACAAGGTGTTTCATTTAAAGAAGCAGAAGGATTACAAAGTGAAAAAGGTACGGTCGCAATTTCGAATGAAGTATTTAAAATTTTATTTCTAATTTGTTTTGGTTACCTCACTTCTACTGTTTTGAATTTATTGAATGAAATCAAAAACGAATCAGAAGAAAAGCATAAACTTGCTGAATTAGAAAGAGAAAATGCAAACACTCTAAACCAAGATTTAAAAAGAATTGGTGCAGAATTATTTAATACACTCAAAAGTATTCGTGAACTTACAAACGATTTTAATTTTCAAATAGAATCTCAAGATGTATCGATTCGAGATCTTACAGAATTTGTTTCTTCGTTTTCAGAGAGTATACAAACTTCTGTTGAGAATATTGGAAAACAACATTCTCAAATAACATTACTCAATCATAAATCGGATACGTTAAAGTTGAGTATCGCTGAAATCGGGAAAGTTGTGGAAGATCTCAATTCCAATATGAGTGATTTCCAAGATAGGAGTAATGTACTATCGGATACTGTAAAAAATTTAGAAGAAAGATTACGTTCCGTCAATATTTCTCAAAAGGAAGTAAGTGAAGTGAACGATATCATGGCAGAAATTGCAGATCGTACAAATTTATTGGCATTAAATGCATCGATCGAAGCTGCAAGGGCTGGAGAACATGGTCGAGGTTTTGCAGTAGTTGCACAAGAGGTTGCAAAACTAGCAGAAAATTCGAATGAAAATGCAACGAAGATTAAAAAAATTATTACAACATCAAATCGTTATATTCAGGAAGGAACTGAACTCGCTTCCACTGCCTTAAATCAAACTGAAACCCTTCAATCTAAATATGATCTACTAAGTGATGTGATGAAAACAGCGACTTCCAAAATCAATTCACAAAAAGATATAAACAATGAAGTATTGGAAGCTCTGGATTTAATCGAATCGATTTCCAAAGTATTGGATCAGGAATCGAAAGTTTTAGATAAAGATAAAGAACAAATGGTTGCAGTTGTTCACCAAATGGAAGAAATAAATCGAAAAGTTGTGATAAATGCTAGAAAAATGGATGATAATACATCAAGTTTGGAAAACCAAGCAAAAGAACTGGCATCAGAATAAACAATTTTAATGAAATCAAAAATTCTAATATTCTTAATGATTGCGATGCCAAGTCTTTTGAAAGCCGAGCCAGGTGGGAAAAGATTCGCATTTGTTGTTGGCGTTAGTGAATATAAGGACTTGTCCCTAGCCAATTTAAAAACGGCAAAAAATGATGCGCTTGGGATGACCAAAATTTTGTTCAGTTATGGATCCTATAATCGTATCCAAACTTTAGTTCAGGAAGGTTCTGTAAGTTCCATACCTACTAAATATAATATCCTAACGCAACTGGAATCAATATTAGAAGAAACCAATCCGGAAGATCTTTTCGTTTTTTATTTTTCTGGCCATGGTGTTGTTGATTATAATGATAAAGTCTATCTTTTGCCAGAAGATGCAAATCCCCAAAAACCATTTGAGACCGGGATTGCAGTTGAACATTTAATTGAACTCACTAGAAAGTTTAATCTCAAACGAGTGGTTTTTTTTATCGATGCTTGTAGAAATCCTGAAGATGGAAGAGGGGAAGTTGGCAGAAAATACTTAGAGGGTACAAGTTTTAAAGACTCAGAAATTATCTCTGTGTTTTATTCAACAAAAGTAGGGTATTCCAGTTTTGAAGATCCAAAATCTGGTTATGGAATTTACACTAAATATTTAATATATGGATTAGAAGGCAGAGCTGATTCCAATTTTAATGGTGAAGTAACGTATTCCGAATTGTCGAATTATGTAATTCAATCCATGAAAGATTGGACTAAAGAAAATCAAAAATTACAAAAACCTTATACCAAAGAATATGCGGAAAAAGCAGAAGATACGATCTTAACTTATGCAGTGAATCCAGAAACTTCTTTGGCAGATGCTCCTTTATTCAATCCATATAATCCAACGTATGCGTTTCGTTCCTTCCTAATTCCCGGTTGGGGTCAATATGCGAGAGGACAGGAAGAAAAAGGTAAAATTTACATGTCGATTTTTGCGTTTGGAGTATTGTATGCTGGATACCAATACAACCAATTCCAATCAGACAAACATGCATACGAATCCGCTATTGGGATCCCTCCGAATCCGAGAATCGCTGAAACTGTAGTGTTGAATTACTATCTAATTGAACCGCATAGACAACAAATGGAGACCTCGCGTACGAACTTGTCACATGCCCTAACAGCATTACTCTTCATTTGGTCCGCAAATGTGTTTGATTTTTATTTGTTAGGCCCGAATCCTAAAGAAAAATCCGGTGTTTTTTTAGATTTGGATTTGGAAAATCAAGGTTATATGGGAATCAATCGAGTTGGGAAATTGGGTTATGCGATTAGGTTTTAATTTAATTTCAATCATCTTTGTTCTGCATTGTAATGTAAAAGCACCCAATCAGAATGTTTTTGATCCTACAAATATTGTTGGAAGTTCTGCTGTTGCATTACTCGGATTGGGATTGGGTGATGAATTAACGATCACTTCAAGATATAAACAAAATGATTATCCTATTTTTGTAAAAACAGAATACCTGGATTTAGACTTAAGTGCTCCAGCTGCTAATTATTTCTCAAAAGCGAATTTTAAAATTTCAGATCCTTATCAAAATGATTTAATTTTACGTGATGTATTCCCGCTCTCGGATTCTCGGTTAAGAGTTTTGTTTTCTGTTTCATCAAGGTCTGAATGGAGAGAGCCAGTGCTTTTATCCATCACGAAACCAGAGACAATGAATGAGTTTTCTTTCCCAGGAAAACAATTTGAGTTTCGATTTCCATACCCAAGATTTTACGGTTCAATTTCGGAAGCAAAGGGGAAAATCACAACTTCAATCTTAAATGATGGAAGAATTATTTTGGTTGGTGGGATTAACCCTTCTGGCGCAACTTTGTCAACTGTAGAAATATGGGATCCAGAGACAGGAGTATCGAAGCTGTTGCCTTCGTTAAACGAAGGTATGACGGGACTTTCTATTTGTGTTCAAAAAACTGGGAAAGTGTTTGTCTCTGGTGGAAAAACAGTCGCTGGAAATGTATCTGCAAGCACTCAAATTTCTGACAAAATATATTCTATAGATCCATCATCTGAAACTGTAACAGAACTTTCCTTCCGTATGGTCCGGAGGAGGTTTGGTCATTCGATGGTTTGCCTTGGGGATGGAAGTATATTAGTTTCAGGAGGACAGTTCCAAGTAGGAGTCGATCCATCTGCCATCACAAAAGATCATGAATTGATTTCGTTAGCTGGAAATTCCTCTGTTTTACTCGACGGATCATCAGATTTCCCAATAGGAATTATTTTTCATGCAACTGAATATGACGAAGCGAATTCTCGCATTTTATATTTTGGTGGCAGAGATCGCATAGATCCATACGCATTTTTTTCAAACACAATTTATACAATCAACACAAACAACTTTAGTCTGACGAGTTTACTTGGGAATTTTGCAACTGCCAGATCAAACGTAACCAATTTAAAAATGCCGAACATGGATCGTGTGTTATTCGGTGGAATGAACCGCGAAGGCACAGGTTCAAAGGCGATTGAATCATGGAACGAAAGTTTATCATCTACTACTAGTCTTGGGTTTACCAGTCGATTTAAAAATGGAAGTGCAATCGTTAGATTTTCTGATGAACAAGTATTTTTCACTGGGGGAGTCGACACTTATTATAAATCGGGTATTTTAGAAATATATGATCATTTTGAACGTAAGAATTATATAGTAGACACTATGATGTCTCCGAGATCTGAACATTCCGCTTTCTTAACGACAAAGGGCATTGTTATTTTTGGGGATTCAGCTTTGACTGATACTAGGGTGGAAGTGTATGGGAAAGATTAGATTTCTCTTTTTCGCATTATTGATGGTATCCTGTAGAATACCATCAGGATCTAACCCATTGGATCCTTCTTCGCCAGTAAACCTAGGATTGCTTATGTTAGGTGGTGATTCTGTTGTGCAAATGGAATTTTCGTCCAATCGTGTTCAGCCTGGAGGTGTATTGTATGTTTCAACAAATCATGATTTTACAACGAAAGCAGATGGTTTAAGATTACCTATCTCCAATTCAGGAATGAATCCAATTTCACAAGTAATTCCACGAAGTAAATATTTATATGAAATTCGTATGTCACCATCAGTGACAACTGGTAAGTTCACTTTGAATTTAAAAGACTATTATCTGAATGAATCTCTTTTGGTGAATCCAGAGTCTTTTGAATTTGAGATCGATTCAAATCCTCCTTTATTACAGTTAAAAACTGGAAATAGTATTGATATTTCTGAGTTACAAACTGGCTTTTTGGATGTAGAAGCAAATGAGGAAATTGTTTGGGAAGGGAATTTATCGCAAGTAAGTCTTTCGGGGAATGCAAAAAATACCTTGGTTGTATCCGATATCATCGTCTCACAAAAAAATATTCGATTATTGTTTGCAGGGAATCCAAATGCAAATGGTGGAATTCTTACTATCAGTTTTAATGGAGTGAAGGACAAAGCTTCTAATACCCAAGGAACTATTGCAGTGCCAGTAAAGGTATTTGCATTTAAAAGTGGTCCCAATATGAACATTGCTAGACGTTCCTGTGTAGGGATGGAACTCAATGATGGGCGCAAAATGGTTTTAGGTGGTAGAGCCAAGTCGGGTGTTTTGATTAATGGGAACGGAACATTGAGTAGTACAGAATATTATAATTCTGTGACAAAAGAATTCACGTTTGCTCCCGATATGATCTACCGTCGACAGGAATTTGCAATTGTTAAACTTTTAGATGGAAGGTTCTTGGTTTCTGGTGGCTTTGGTGGCAAGGTTGGAAATCCATCGAATGGTAGTTTAAATTCCACTGAGATATTTGATCCAATTACCAATACATGGACAGAAGGACCATTCCTTACGACACCTAGACAACTTCATAAAATGACTGTATTGCCAAATGGTGATGTTTTAGTTGTAGGAGGACTTAGCCCATTTTCTCCGTTTCAATCCGTATCAATGGTGGAACTGATTCATGTCACTTCTGATCCTTACAGTATGACGGTCGAAACCATTGGTGATCTTGTTGATTCTCGTGGCAAACAATCACAGGTAGTATCGGTAATCGCAGGTAAGGTGATCATCACGGGAGGAGAAAGATCGGACGTTACTGGACCTAACCCTTCCGATTATTATGCACGTTCTATTGATAGCATTGAAATTTATGATATTAGTTCAAAAACTCTATCGACTTCCTCTGCTAAAGTAATAAGACGTTTTAATCATTTTACTCATGCATTAAGTAATGGTGAAGTTTTAATTTTAGGTGGAATCAGTTCCCGTTTTGATGACAACCAACCAATCTTGCGAGCACAGATTTATAATCCAATGACAGATACCATTCGTGACCATAAAAATCTTCTCTTTGGAAGAGAGTGGGGAAGTTCCTTTATGTTTCCATATGGTAAAGACCAAATTATCATTGCAGGTGGTTTGGAATATCGAACTGTCAATGGTAGTACCTTTGATTCAATTTTGGATACAGAATCATGGTCTGAATCTGATCATCGATTTTATATGACAGGTAGATCTTTAAATGCAAGATGGGAAGGATGCGAAATCCAATATTCTTCCACTGGTGGAGGAATGATATTAGGTGGTAGGATAGGAAGTATACTTGCAAACACGGAGGAATATAGTTTTGAATAAAATTTATTTCTCAATTGTGTTTTTGTTATTTGGATGTCTTGTCCCTGGTGAATTTAAGAATGTTTTTGACCCAAAATCAATTTCAGGTCTTTTGCTTGCATCAGTTGGGAATGCAGGTGCATTTGAATGCAAAGAAAAGTCAAATACCAAATCCTTTGGCAATATTGATCAGGTATTATTGCAATGTAACCGAGAACTTGCATCCTTAGACACTTCATTCCTTGCCGATTTAAACGAACAAACTTTTTCAAATATTAGTTTTACCAAAATAGGCAATGATCAGCTTTTGATTCAATTTGATCCCATCACAAGTGACGGTTGTTATGAAGTTAATTTGTCTAGCGTTGTATCTGGATTAGGTGAAACATTATCTGAAAGTAAATATCCTATTATTGTAGATACACAACTACCAACAGTTAGTTTAGTTTCGTATCTACCGATTACCGATTATACATTTTTTACAGCTCGTTATTGGGACTTTGAAAGTTCAGAACCACTCAATCAATTTGGACTTCCTTCCATAAGTGGAAAATTGGCCCCTTTTATTGTATTTCGTTCCATCCAGAAGATTAGTGATACTAAATTTCGCGTTTATTTTGAAACTAATTTTACATCGAATGAACCTGGCTCCATTACATTTAGTTTCCCTAATGCAACTGACAAAGCACTAAATGTTGTAACGAATACTATCACGATACGACTCATAGGACTAGTTGCAGGACCATACTTAAATTTTGGACGTTCTGAATTTGATGCATTTCAAAATCAAAATGGGGATGTAATTGCAATTTATGGATATAATTCCAGCGCAGAAATCCTTCGACGTGGGTCAAATTCCTTCCAACTAACAAATCCTAGTTTGCCTGAAATCCATCGTGGTGAAAGAGGAGTGATGTTAGATGGGAAACGATTGCTGATAACAGGTGGGATCAAATTCTCTGTGGCGACTTCTCTCACTGAAAGTTATATTTTTGATACAGAAACCACAGCTTTTACCCAATCTGGTTCTATGGTTGAGCCAAGGCACATGCATGATATTGTAAAGTTACCGAATGGAAAGGTTATGGTGATTGGTGGTATTAGAGATTTTACACCAGCTAATCCAAGTTTGTATTTTACTACATTAAATACTGCTGAAATTTATGATCCAAGTACCGAAACATTCACTCAGCTTTCTAATCGGTTAAAAACTCCACGTTCATTCTCATGTTCTGTAGTATTGAATGATGGAAGAGTGATGATCATTGGTGGAACTGACGGAATTTTTGCCCCAAAAGATACAACCGAGTTTTTTGATCCAAATACAGAAACATTTAGTTGGGGACCGAGTTTACCAACACCAGTTGGCGCCTTAAAATGTTTAAAACTTTCTGATGGAAATGTTTTGATTTATGGTGCACAATTGTCAAATTTAAGTAATGCAACGATGTTATATGATGTTACAAAGAATCGAATAATAACCGTTGCAAATTCATTATATAGAAGAGAATGGAGTTTTGCTTTAGAACTTCCAGATGGAGGAGTTCTATTTTATGGTGGAGCTTATCGTTATAATACAAGTGAACCAAGTCGTATGATCGAAAAATTGGATTATGCCAAGAGTAATAGTTTTTATGAAATGGGAATGTCTAGGATCAGTGTATCCAAACATAGTGGTGTAAAATTTTCAGATGGAACCTTCTTGTTTTTAGGAGGAGAATCTGGTGGATTATTGAATCATGGAACTGATTATTATGGACTAAGCGAATAGTATGCCACATGACAATGGACAAATTTACGGTTCATTTAAAAAGATTTGTATACCTGAAGTTTTGCTTCCAATGGAAGCAAGTGAACTAAGACCAAAATTATTAGAGTTAAAATCTGATTGGGAAAATAACAAACTCACTGGTAGTGAAGTTTCCTATCAAATTGTATTATTATATTTAGAAAAAAGGGTCAAACGACATCCATTTCTCAGAATGGGACAAAAACTTCCAAATCGTGATTCTTCAAAAGATTTTTTAGAAGTGGTTAGGTTTTATGGAATGCCGGATACGGTTCGGCATGCACTTTGGAAATGGAGTCGATCTGAATGGAACATACAACTCATAGATTATAATCCAACCTCTTTGGAAATGTTGGAATCCCAGAGTAAAGGAATTCGTTTTGCAACGATTAGTTGGGATGATGCCTTGACTGGCACATTGGTGGAAGGAAAAAGAGATGCTTTCGAACATCTACTTCACGATTTAGCACATGCATATATGTTTTTTCGTGAAGACTATGATTTTATTGGCCAAACAAAATTTTTCCAAATTATGTTGGATGGGTATGATGACTATAAATCTTACTTAGAACACGATCAAAGATTTAAACAAAAATTCGAATACTGTATATCCGACATGAATTCTCATCCAGCTCATTTATCTGCGTATTGGAATGCAATTCGTAGGGAAGCTGGAATTCCTGTGTTAGAATTAGAAACCAAGTTTTAAAGTTTTGGATTATTTTTATGGCGATTTAAATCACGTTTCGTGTTTTTTTGAATGGTTGATGTGATTACATCTTGAAGAGAAATCCCCATTTGATTAGCAAGGCAAGTTAAAACAAATAAAATGTCTCCAATTTCACTTGGGATTTGTTCTGCAGATTCACCTGACTTGAACGATTGGTCACCATACTTTCTAGCCATCAATCGAGATAATTCACCCACTTCTTCAACAAGAATTGCTAAATTTGTGAGTTCAGAAAAATAACGAACACCAATGGTTTGTATCCAATCGTTTACTTCGTTTTGTAACTGATTGAGAGTGATATCATTTTGATCCAAGTTTTTTCTCCAATTCTTTGGAAAGAATATTTGAAAATTCAATCATACCTTGTTGGTTCAAGTGAATCAAGTCAAAACAGAATTGTCCATTTTTGTCACCTAACGAATCTTGTAAGTCCATTTCATCAAGTGTTTGATGTCCTTTTAGAGCTTCTGACAGTCCATCTTTCCAAACTTTCATTCTTCCTTCGTTATTCACTTTACGTATAACGTCTGAATAAGGAGCAAAAACATTGATGATGTGAATCTTTCGATTCCCAATAAAATCATACATTTTCGTTAGCCTTCGAAAATAACGTTTTGTATCTTCAGTAGCATCAGAATCTTTAGGAACAATACTTGCGATCCCACAAGTTTCAAACAACATCCTTCGGTGATCAGGATTCGAACCTTTTGGAATATCAATGGGTAAGTGTAGTGCAAGTCGGTTCATACAATCTTCAACACTTGTAAGATTGTATTCATCAATCGATTCAGGATGGTCATTCTCATAATCCCAAGGATTTTCATTTGGATTTTTATTTTTGCGTGAAATCGCTTTTAGGCGTTCATTGAAATTAATTACAAAATCAGACATATCTTTTCGATATGCTACTGATTTAGAAATTAAATACAGATAATTCGAAAAATTTAATTGGTATTCAAAATCTAAGACAGTTGGGATCGCTTTAAAATTTCCGAGTTCGGACAACATGGCAAGGGTTGGGTCTACTACATAATTGCGATCTACCCAAGGCATGCCAGGTTCCATGACATGAAGAATGATTTTAACATTAGGGAATTGGTCTAAGTATTCTTCCAAAATACGATGTTGGACCACTAATTCTGATCCTCTGACTGCAATGGATTGTGTTTTCCATCCTAATTTTTTCAAGTTCTCATTGAGAATACGAATGCTGATACCTTCGAAGGCTACAGATGTTCCCACAATCAGTATATCCGGATTTAGAACTTCCCTTTTGGATACAACATGTTCCGTAACTCGATTGATGTTGGATGCATAAGAATTTTTTTTCAAAAAGGGTTTGTAAAATCCCAGTTGTAATATGAGTTCAAATAACAGAAGAAAAACAAAAACAGTAATGATCTTCTTATCTTTTAAAAAATGGAATGTTTCTTTTAGTAAGTTCATAATTAAAATTGAAAGTAGAGGAAGTTCTGACTTTCTGTTACTCCAAATAATAGTAAAAGTAATAGATTCACGATAACAAAAATTGAATATTTCATCCAACTGCCCGTTAGTAAAGTTGGGATTTGTCTCTTAGAGAAAATGTAACTTGCAGTAAAACAAATGACTAACAGTATCCCAAATCGATAATTCATCCATCGTGTAACGGGAACTCCTGAATCGTTGATAAATAACAAAGCTTTCATCATCGGAATTGCTTTTTCCATTGTCTCTGCTCTAAACATGATAAAACCAAATGCTAAACAAAACATGGTAAATACCCGAGAGAATAGTTCGTATGATTTTCCACCTTTTTCATTTAAGAATTTTGAAACAGGGGTATCACCGTAGAACTTATGAGTAAGTAACATAGTTCCTTGCCATAATCCCCATCCCACATAATGATAAGCAGCACCATGCCACAATCCTGCAAATAACCAAGTGATCATGATATTTCTGATATACATTATGACACTCACCCGAGAACCACCTAACGGAATGTAGATGTAGTCACGAATCCATGTTGAAAAAGAAATATGCCAACGTGACCAATGGTCCGCAATATTCTTACATGACATTGGGAAGTTGAAATTTGCATTAAATTGGAATCCGAACAAACGAGCAACTCCGATGGCGATATCAGTATAACCCGCAAAATCAAAATAGATTTGCCATCCAAATGCCAATGCGCCAGTCCAAATCTCGATGGAATTTAGATTTTGATAGTTTGCAAAAGTCGAATCAACAACCTTAGCTAGGTTATCAGCAAATACAATTTTTCTCGTAAATCCTATTAGAATCAAAGCAAAGGCGGCTTCAATATGTTCTTTATGGACACTGAGTCGATAATCTAAATCACGGAAAAAAGTTTCGGCGCGAACGATTGGACCAGCAACCAATTGAGGAAAAAAAGCCACATATAATGCAAAATCTAAAAAAGATTTGCGAGCTTCAATTTTACGATTGTAAACATCAATCGTGTAACTCATAGATTGGAATGTATAAAAGGAGATTCCAACTGGTAAGATGATGTTTTGTTTTTCGAATTGAAAGGAACCTAATAAGTGGATATCATTTATCACACCTAATAAAAAATCGGTGTATTTGAAAAAACCAAGTGTTCCAATGTTAACAACCAGAGATAAAACAAGTAACCATCCTCGTTTGGAATCACCATCTTGTTTTGATTCAATCGCTCTTGCTGCAAAATAGTCGATGAAAGTTGAGAATACTAAAATAAATACATATGGATTGATTTTTAGATCACAATACATTCTGTCTGAGAAGTATTTTAATCCACTGTCTGCCATCGCCGAACATGAAATTGACGATGGTTGCCATGCCATGTAAAAATAATAACTGGCAAGTAAGAAGAATAACCTTTGCCATCTATTTTTTAGTATATTACCAATGATAATGGTTATAAAAAAGAAGACTAAAAATTCGAGTGAGTTGAATAACATAATGGATACCTATCTGTAAATGGATTCTTCCGCTAATTTTTCGACAGGTCCCTGGATTCCTTCTGTATAACCAAACTTTGGTCCAATGGATCTAGGTAATGTTGAAAAAGTGAAGTTTGTTAAGAAATAGAAAATGAAAAGAAAAGAGTAAGACACATGCAAAATTGCATTTGAGAATTTTGGTAAAACTTTGATTTGGAAGGAACTTAGGATATATGAATTTAGAATCCAAAGGCCAATGATAGTACCAACCCAAAATTCAAAAAAATAACCTTCCCACCAAGTATAAAATCCAATGGAAGGAACTAACCAAAAGAATAGAATTAAAATTTCTTGTTTGAATTTTGTCCACATTGTACGGAAATTCAAAATTCCTAAACTCAAACTAAAAATCCAGAACAAAAGATTTAAATTGTAGGGTAGGTGTTTTGGATTTTGGAAATCAAAAAGATTCACTCTTAATTTTGGAATTACATTTTGGAAAACGAGGAATGCATCTCCGATCCCTCGATAAAAGTACAATACATAATTTTTGTCCTCTCCTAGGCTTGTTCCCCAACGATTAATGGCTGCATACAAGAACATCCAAAATGAAAAATGTTTTTCATCAATTGGACCTAAACCACGTTTTAAGATGATGAATCCCACAAATAAATAGGAAATGATGGTTGCAGCGCCTAAACAAGTTAAGTAGATGAAAATAATTCTTAATTTTTTGCCGAGACTTCGGTTGGGAGACAAAAAGATTGCCATTGGCACCATTCCAAAATGGATCACATTAGATTGGTGGAAGTAAATGGAAAAAAGTTGAATCAACCACAAAATGGCTAAGTGTTTTTGATTTAATCCCTTTCGTAAGAAGTAAATGGTAAATAAGAATAATAAAGCCATCAAACAAGAATGGATGAGTGGCGTATCGTTGTGCAAACTGTAAAACCAAAATGCTTGGCTCACTTGGATGACCATCGCAAGTACGACAGCAAGAAAAAAATCTTTGTATAATTTATAATAAATCCAAATGAAAACACCCAAGAAAAAAAGAGAAAATGTCAATATTCTCAATCTTAAAAAAAACATAATGTCTGTTGTTGGGTAAATGGATCGTATCATTTTCCAATACAATAAACCGGAGGATTCAAATCCGAGATGGTGTGGGTTAAAAAAGGCAGATTCAATCCTATCTTTTTGGATGTTGAGTGCGTATACACATGAATCCCAATCAAAGGCTCTCGATAAAAACCTAAGGTGGAATAAAAACAGTCCTAAAAGGAGTAGGATAATAAAAAGTTTTTTCAAACTGAGTTTGCCTTCTTATCTTTTTAACAATCGATTGATGATGGTTTTATTTTTTTTATATGGGAAAAAATAAGGCGATGAAAAGATCTCTTTCCCATCTTTTTTCCAAACCATTCGATTGAGTCCTAAAAAATCTATTAGTCCTCCATGTTCATATGATAACGATAGACCTTCTGCATTTAACTGGTATTGGTTGAGTTTTTTGCCAAGTCCAGAATGGCCGATTTGCCAAACTTCGTTTTTGACAATGACAGTGCGCACATTCCACTTTGAAAGCAATCGACTAATATCAATTAATAGAGAAATGGAAATATAAAAGTAAACGAAAGCAGATAAATAGTGGTAATACCTGAGTTCATCTAAAAATGGGATTTTTAAAACTTTTGTGATTTCTAATACCCCAACAAACCAAAAGAAAAAATTTCCAAGGTAATGGATGTAAGGTAGGCTGAAATAAAAGAAGAGTGAAACACCTACAATCAAAACAAGAGATGGGATTGGATTTGTATACAATTCATCATAAAGTGAAGTACCAAAATAGATTGATTCTTTTTTGGATTTGTATTCTTTCCATTTTGAAAATAATCGTAGGATGGGTTTCATAAAAATAGTACCTCTTCAATTTTTTTAGCGGTTTCTTGCCATGTCCACTTCTTTGTTGGGAATATTGGCATTCTTTCTTTGGTGTTACCAGACATGATATGAAATGCATTTGCCCAAGCATTTGTATCTTTAGTAGGTATATATAAATCACACTGATCAGATAAAATTTCTTTGAAGACAGGAATGTCAGACGCAACACAACGTTTGCCTTCTAACATTGCTTCTAGTAGTGGAAGGCCGAAACCTTCATGTAAAGATGGGAAAAAAAATGCCTTACATGATTGGAAAGCAGAAGCCAAAGTGTTTTCATCTGGTTTTTCTATGAATTGGATTCCTTTGGCTTTAATCTCTGGATCATTTAACTTTTGGTACAGCAAATCACCTTCTTCTCCCCAACCTTTTCTTCCCATGATCAGGAGAGAATTTTTATCTTTTGGATATTTGGTTTTGAATTGTATAAATGCATCCACCAATCGATTGATATTTTTTCTCGGTTCTAATGTTCCCACTGTTAGGAAAAAATCTTTTGGGAATTTGATTTTTAAATTAGATCGGTTGGTTTTGATTTTTGTCACGCCAGGGTAAACAACAATGCATTTGTCTTTGCAGTTGGGCCGAAATTGAATGATTTCTTCTTTCGTGTTTTTGGATAAACAAAAAATAATATCAGCATTTTTTAATGTGATAGGAGATAACAATTTATGTTGCCAATAATTCCATTTCGCCATGGTTTCTGGAGCGGAAATAAAATTGAGATCATGGTAGTTTACGTAACTAGGAATTGGTAATTTAAAGATTGGCAACATTTGAATGGTGCCCCAAAATACTTCGATTTTGTTTTGTTTCAGCCTCTTTGGTAAAATGAAATTTAAATAGAGTGGGCCTGGGATAGATTTTGGTTCAACCACCAAATGTACGTTTGGGTATATTAAATCATTAAAAACAACATGGATGGGTTTGTTGCTAAAAAAATAAAATTCTTTGTCTTTATGTTTTGGTATGATTACCTTTAGGACTTCCGCCAAATAACGAGAATTCCCGGTAATGCCATAAGCAAGTGGTCTGGCATCAATTCCGATTTTTGTTTTCATTGAGTGCAAACCTAACAATATAAAAATACAACAAACTTGTAGAATAAAAAAGAATGGAAAACATGGAAAGGAAGGATTCGACTTTTTGACCGACAAAGGTTCTATGACTGAAAATTGGTAAACATAATACCAAAATTAAAAAATACAATTCCTTCGTTTCCATCTGCGTTGAAAAAACTTTGTTAAGTATAAAATAAACTGGGACCAAACAAATGATATAACTATGGATCCAACTGATCCCGCTAAAAAGAGCAGAGATTAAAAATAACAAAGAGATGATTGTCCATTTTTGGTTTGGTTTTCTCCACAAAATCAGTAATGGAATTCCATAAACAAAAATGAAAACCAATTGGATCAGTTTGAGAACAGAAACGGAAAGGTTTAAAAAAGGTAATCCGTAAGTAGGTTGGTTGATGAAATCAGCACCTGAAACAAAATACTTCGCAAGTGTTGAACTCAATGATTGGTTGTTTTTCCAGGAACGTAGTAGTGGATTGTTTAAAGCATTCCCAAGAATTTCAGTCATCCATTCTTTGGACATCTGGATTGTATAATCCCAATGATAAACCAATGGAAGGACATTCCATAGAACCAAACCAATCAAAAACCAGAAAATCCGACTGTATTTTTTTTCATAAACAAAAACAAAAAGAAAAACAAGGGGAGTGATTTTGATGCTCACTGCTAGTGCAAGTAAGAACCCACCTAAAAAATGATTTTTAACCAAAATAGATACCAATACAAGTAGTATGAGAAGGATCCCAACTTGGTTGTTTTGGATATGACTCTCAATGAATCGAAAATTAAAAAGGATCGTGAGGATTAGAATTAAATAGGGGAACTTTGTTCTTTGGAGATTTAACTCTTTGTTTTGAAAAAGAAGGTATACTAAGATAAGTAACGAAATCCAACTTAAAATCTCAAATGTAAGAGCAGCATTTGGTTCTGATAAGTAAGTGATCGGGATGAGTAAAAAGGAAAAAACGGGAGGGTAAATGTAGGTTGCCGTTTCATTTTGAAGGGCTAAGAGTAGGGGAAGATTTTCAGGCCGAAATAAATCTTCTGCTGTTTTGATTTTGGATTGGAGGTCAAAAGCAACATCGAATCGGTATAAATTATCTCCTGTGGCCCATCGTTCACTCGCATGGTAATAGTCCAAAAAATCAGATTTTTGGTGGGAACGATTCACTGAGGTGACTAAAAGGAACAAAAAAAGAACAGTGAGGATCCATTTCCCCTGTCTTTCCATTGGTTCTAAAAATTTCCACATAGTTCTCCTACCATTCCCAATATTTCTGGTTAATTGACAAGGTTTTCCTAAGGTGATTCCAAGATGGATTTTTTAGAAGAATTTGATTTTCATTTACCAGAAGAACAAATTGCTCGTTTCCCTGCTAAAAATCGAGATGAATCGAGGTTACTCCTTGTGGATCAATCGAAGGAATCATTTTGGGAGGCACCACATTTTCGCAACATCGGACAATGGTTACTCCCTGGTGATGTTTTAGTATTTAATGATACAAAAGTTTCGTATCGAAGAGTTTTTTTACAAGTGGAATCAGGGAGAATTCACGAATCCATTTTTTTGGAAACAGTGGATGATTCTTCGTTCGTTTGGACATGTATACTCAAAAATAGGGCAAAATTAAAGTTAGGTGATATCTTATGTCCTGTGGGATTCCCAAATTTTCAATTTCGTTATGATGGGAAAGAGGAAGAATTATCGTTACTTGTATCCGACAAAGAAATTTCAGATTCAGACTTTGAGATTTTTGGAACAATTCCAATCCCTCCCTATTTAAAACGAAAGGTCATTGAAGAAGATAAAATACGATACCAAACCATCTTTGCAAAAAAATCAGGTTCTGTTGCAGCGCCAACTGCGGGCCTTCATTTTACAGATACCTTAAAAGAGGAACTTGTCAAACAGGGAATTGAATTTGTACCAGTGAATCTCCAAGTAGGTTATGGGACATTCCGTCCATTGACCGCCGAACAATGGCAAACTAAAACCTTACACAAAGAGAAATATGAGATCACGGAAGAAACAGCGAATCGATTGAACCGCGCAAAAAAAGAAGGCCGTCGTATCATTGCCATCGGAACTACGTCTCTTCGTGTACTCGAAACTGTATTTGATTCTCAACAACAGAAATATAAGGTAGGTTTGGGTCAAACTGACATATTTTTGTCGCCAGGTGACAACATTAAATCCGTACAAGGACTGATCACAAACTTTCATTTACCAAAATCGAGTTTGTTATTACTCGTAAGTGCCTTTGCAAATAGTCGACTCGTGATGAATGTTTACCGGTATGCATTACAGAACCATTTTCGTTTTTACTCATATGGTGACTCTATGTTCTTATTTTAAAAATAGGTTTACATTCACTTTGGATTAGGAAATATGTTGATACAGTTTCTTTATGAACTCCCCTCAAGCTTCTGTTTTTGTTTCACTCATTTCTGGCTTTGGTCTTCTTGCAGTGGTCACTTTGACACCCATCCAAGAAAACCAAGTCAAAAAATTGGAAAACGCAACAAAACTGTCGTTAGCTGAAAAAAAAACTCTAAATTCTCAGACTGAATCTAATCCAAGTTTTTCCTATGCAAAACAATCTGAATTTTCAAGAGTCCCACGTGAGACCCTAGTATCTTTTTCACTAGAAACTCCTGCTGTTTCCTTTCGTCGCGGGGTTAAACGTAGCAATTTTTCTTACTCTTATTCGCGAATCGATTCTGATTTTTCTCCTGCCTTGTATTCGGCACTGGATGCAAAACAAAGTGGAGAACCCTCTTTATCTCAATTCATTTTAAATGCGCCATTGAACCCATCTGCGAGTTTGATTTTCCGCCAACTGGAAGCAAACAAACGTACGTTATATGATCCAAAATTACTTTTTGAATACCAAGGAAATTTTTCTGCCTCTCCCTTTCTTAAAGTACAAACTTCAGTTTATAATGTAAAAACAGATAACCCAGTGGTCTCGAGTGGAATTGATGGTGGTAAATTTTCTTTTTTTTTCGGCAGTGACAAAATCCAACTGAACCTTCGTTATAATTATGTGAACCAAAGACCAAATGCGTCCAATGGCCAACTTAGTTTTATTCCAGCACAAGACATTGCTTCACTCGGATTCATTTTCTTTTTGGGACCGAGCAAGAATTATTCACTCTATGTTGGTAACCAAATTTTTAATGTTTTTAATGACCCCTTGTTACAAGTGAGAGACCAAAATGGTCGTTCCCCCGAAACATTTTCGGCATCGTTTCGTGGGAAACACCCAGGCAAACTCAAAACTACTTTTTTTCTCAATTTTCAAAATCAATTTTATAAAGACGGTATGCTAGTAGGGGTTCCAGGTGGATATATGGTTGGGAATGCATTTAATGGGAAATCGTTTTATGAATATGTTACCTCACTTGGAATGGAAGTTGCGTTTTAATTTTATCCTTGTTTGTTTGATTTTAATTCCACTTAGCTCTTGTTATCTGGGAGAGGAAAGGGAATCCAAACCAAAAAAACCAACCACTCCTCCATTAGAACAACTTGCCACTTCTTTATCAGAGAAAGGATTTTATTTCCAACCAGAAAGACTTGTTGTCCTGACATTCCTAGACAATGAAGGGAAAAAAAGTCCCTATGGAGAAATCCTAGCAGAAAAACTCACTACGGAACTCGTGAAAAGAGACCGCTTTCAAATTTTAGATCGTTTGGCAAACCAAAAGGTATTAAAAGAAGCTGGCCTTAGTTTGGATTCTCCCACTGACACTGCCACCTTGCGTAAAATAGGTGAGGTTCTGAAACTAGATGTCATCATCACAGGAATTGTTACTCCTTACCAAGACGGAGTTTTTGTGAATACAAGGCTTATTGAAATCAAAACAGGTCTCATCCTAAAAGCGGATGAAGTTTATGTCCGAATTGACGGTTGATGCCCTTTCATTTCCCTAAAAGAACCAATTTTACTGATTTTAGCTTCTGTAGTTTAATTTTCGATTGATTCCCTTTTTTCCTACGGTCTGATAGGTATAAGAGGTTCAGATGGCATTTGATATAGAAATGATCGCGGCTCGTTATTCCAAAATGGAAGCGGCCATCACACAAGCCAGGAAGATTGTGGGTCGACCCCTCACTCTCACAGAGAAGATTTTATACAACCACCTTTGGGACGGAAATCCTACCAAAAGTTTTGGACGTGGTGCGGATTATGTTGACTTTGCTCCAGACCGAGTGGCGATGCAAGATGCAACAGCACAGATGGCCCTTTTGCAGTTTATGCAAGCAGGCCGAAAAAAAGTGGCAGTGCCTTCAACAGTACACTGTGACCACTTAATTACAGCAAAAGAAGAATCAGGCAAAGACCTTGGCATTGCTGTTACAGAGAACAAAGAAGTTTATGATTTTTTATCTTCCGTTTCCAATAAATACGGAATTGGTTTTTGGAAACCAGGTGCTGGGATCATCCACCAAGTTGTTTTAGAAAACTACGCATTCCCTGGTGGGATGATGATTGGAACTGACTCCCATACAGTGAACGCTGGTGGACTTGGGATGGTTGCAATCGGAGTTGGTGGGGCTGACGCTTGTGATGTGATGGCTGGACTCCCTTGGGAGCTCAAATGGCCAAAAGCAATTGGTGTCAAACTTACAGGTAAACTCAATGGTTGGACTTCTGCAAAAGACGTTATCTTAAAAGTGGCAGGGATCCTCACAGTCAAAGGGGGAACAGGTGCCATCGTAGAATACTTTGGTCCAGGTGCAGAAGCTCTTTCTTGTACAGGGAAAGGTACAATTTGTAACATGGGTGCTGAAATTGGAGCAACCACTTCCACATTTGGATATGATGCTTCTATGGAACGTTACTTACGTTCTACGAACAGAGCTGATGTGGCAGATCTTGCCAACAAATACAAAGCACACTTAACCGCTGACCCAGAAGTGTATGCTGACCCGGCAAAGTACTTTGACCAAGTGATCGAAATTGACCTCGACACACTTGAGCCATACGTAAATGGTCCTTTCACTCCAGACCTTGCGACTCCGATTTCCAAAATGAAAGAAGAAGCAGCAAAGAATGGATGGCCACTCAAAGTAGAAGTGGGTCTTATCGGATCTTGTACAAACTCATCGTATGAAGACATCTCTCGTGCGGCTTCCCTTGCCAAACAAGTGGCTTCTAAAGGTCTCAAAACCAAAGCAGAATTTACCATCACACCAGGTTCGGAACTTGTACGTTACACGATTGCACGTGATGGATTTATCGATACCTTCCACAAAATTGGTGCAAAAGTATTTTCGAATGCTTGTGGACCTTGTATTGGGATGTGGTCACGAGTGGGAGCAGAGAAAAAAGAAAAGAACACCATTGTTCACTCTTTCAATCGTAACTTCCAAGCACGCCAAGACGGAAACCCAAATACTTATGCTTTTGTGGCATCTCCAGAAATCACAACAGCACTTGCCATTGCAGGAGATTTAGGTTTTAACCCACTCACTGACACCCTTGTGAATGAAAAAGGAGAGAAGGTAAAACTTGATCCTCCTACAGGAGAAGAACTTCCTAACAAAGGTTTTGCGGTTGAAGATGCAGGTTATGTAGCTCCAGCAGCTGATGGATCCGGTGTACAAGTGATTGTAGACCCAAGTTCCACTAGACTCCAACTCCTCGCTCCTTTCAAAGCTTGGGAAGGAACAGACCTAAAAGGATTAAAACTTCTCATCAAAGCCAAAGGGAAATGTACAACTGACCATATTTCCATGGCAGGTCCTTGGTTGAAATTCCGAGGTCACTTGGATAATATTTCCAATAACCTCCTCATTGGTGCGACAAACTTCTTCAATGGCAAAACCAATGAAGTGAAAAACCAAGTTTCCGGAAACTACGAACCTGTCCCTCAAACCCAAAGAGCTTACAAAGCACAAGGGATTGGGTCCATTGTGGTGGGAGATGAAAACTATGGGGAAGGTTCTTCCCGCGAACACGCAGCGATGGAACCAAGGCATTTAGGTGTAAGAGCAGTGCTTGTAAAATCGTTTGCTCGTATCCACGAAACAAACTTAAAAAAACAAGGGATGCTTGCACTTACGTTTGCCAACAAAGATGATTACGATAAAATCCAAGAAGACGATTCAATCGACATCATCGGTCTCACTTCTTTCCAAGAAGGAAAACCACTCAGTTTGGTTCTCAATCATAAAGATGGAAAAAAAGATGAGATCCAAGTGAACCATACTTACAATGCGCAACAAATCGAATGGTTCAAAGCAGGTGCTGCTTTGAATTTGATGAAAGCGTAAAAATCTCGATGAAACACTTGCCAGAGTCATTTCTGGCAAGTCCTTCCTTTTCATGCCAACTCCTAATTCCAAAAAACATATAAATTCAAATACCGAAACCAATCCAAAAAAATCGAAGGGCTCCGTTGTACAGGAGACAATAGACGAATCCATCGTATGGACAGGGGAAGCTTCCAACCAAACAAAAGCACAAAAAGAATTTAACGACGCTCTTCGCAAACACAAAGAAACTTTAGAACGTTCCAAAGAAATAGAACCTTTATTCCAATTGGTGAACGAAACGTACTTAAACGTGGTTTTACCAGAATTGAACAAACAGAAACAATTGGAGCGGGAACGATTTGAACTGATGTGTTCCATCTTAATTGAAGAAAAATTATCTTTTGGCAAAATGCAAAGAGAGTTTTTACGTCGGTATTTACTTGAGATGTGTAATGATAATTTGACAGAAGACCCAGAATTTTATACTCCATTTCGAGACCAGTTAGAAACCAAATTTGAAACATTAGAACGGATACGTTACAAAAAACAAATGGAATCCCGTATCAAACAAACCTTTGGAATGGATATTGATTTGGATGATTTTAATCGCACCCAATTTGATTCAGACGAGGAAAGGGAATCGCACGAAGAAAAGTACAGAGACTTTCGGGAGAAATACGAAGAATACAGAGCAGATTATTTTCGAAAATCAAAGTCAGGATTCAAAGACAAAAAAAAATCCAAAGCACAGATGGATAAAGAAAAAAAACAATTGGAAGCAGAACGGTTGTTAAGTACAGACATCAATACTTTGTTCAAAAATTTAGCGAAACTCATCCATCCCGACAAAGAACAAGATCCTATCTTACGCGAAAAAAAAGCGAAACTGATGACCAAACTCTCTGGTGCCAGGGATAATATGAATATTGCTGAAATTTTAGAAATCAAACTCCAAGTAGATGAACTCATTCCTAACCAACAAACAGATGTATCGTTCCATGATACATCGATCAAACGATTTGTTGGGATTATCAAATCAAAAATCCGTGAATTAGAAGATTCCATACGACAAAGATTTTTTTCTCATCCTCTCATGGCAGATTTCCCATCGAGTAAAATCACAAAAGAATCATTGGATGTATACTTAAAACGCGTGAAGTTAGACAACCAAATGGTGACAAAAGCCTACCAAAAAGAAGTGGATTTGTTATCCAAAGAACCAAAGTACATTAAAGAGATGATTAAGGAACTGCAGAGTTTAGGAGTTCAATTCTAATGAAAGGTTTTTTAAAACAGAAACAAGCAGGACTTGGTAAAAATGGGAAAGAATTTGGAAGTGAATACTGGTCCGAAATTTATGGGAATGGTCTAGATGTAGACGGCTCTTATAATGCCAGACAACATGCTGACTATCTAAAATCTCTTTTCCAACTCATGGAAATTCCTGTTTATAAAATGGCCGACTTTGGATTTGGGAAGGGGATTTTACTTCGTGAGATGGTAAAAACCTTTTCGCCTGTGAAAGTGTATGCAGTAGATGCATCAAAAGAGGCTTTTGAAGAACTCAAAAAAAAAGATTGGGTCAAACGTTCTGATAAATTTCATATTTACCATGAATCATTGGAAACATTGGTTTTACCAAAATTGGAGAAGGAACCAGTGGAACTTGGGATTTGTAATTCCGTGATCCAATACTTACCTGATAATCAAATTCCATCCGTTTTAGAAAAAATGGCAAAGTATTGTAATTATTTATATTTTACCGTTCCAACAAATGTTGATTATGCGGTAATGAAAGAAGAAATGTCATTTGTTGACCCATATGCTTTTTCTAGGACCAAACAAAAATATAGAAAGTGGATATCAAGAGACTTCGAAATAGTAGGTTACAATCTATTACAAAGCAAATGGCTTGGTGAAAAAGGTTTTAAAGAAGATTTTTTTCGGATCTAATCCGATTCTGATTTTGTGAAAGAGTGTTCCGGAATAAAATAGTATGACAGAAATTCATCTCTTGGAACAATATTTATCCTTAGATTATGCAATTTTTACCATCCTTGGTTATCCCTTATCGTTATTAGAATTTTTAGGTACAACATCGGGTCTTGTGTGTGTGTACTTAGCATCCAGGAATCATATCCTCACTTGGCCCATTGGAATATTTAATTCCATTTGTTTTCTCTTTTTATTTTTCCAAATTCAATTGTATTCGGATATGTTGTTACAGGTTTATTTTTTTGGATCCAGCATTTATGGTTGGATCATTTGGAGGAAACGAACAGGACAATTTACGAAGATTGTATCACTCGGGAGAAACAAAAACCTGTTTGTGATTTTCCTTTTGATTGTGGGGACCTTGGGTCTTGGTTTTTTTACAAAACACTTACCAGTTTGGTTCCCAAATTTGTTTGTCAAACCACCTGATTATTTGTATTGGGATGCGTTTACAACAGTCACAAGTATCATTGCCAATTTACTCTTAGCCCAAAGAAAATTAGAATCTTGGTTTTTATGGGTGTTAGTGGATATTGTTTGTATTGTTTTGTATTCTCTAAAGAATATTCCTTTTGTGACCATCGAATATGTGATTTTCCTACTCATTGCGTTTTATGGTTCGTGGCATTGGTACAAGGAGTACCGAGAGAATCAAAAATCGACTTCTCTATCGATATGATTCGAAAACGATCAAACAGATACTGTATCTAATTGTTTGATCGTTTAGTGGATTTGAATTCTTTTGGTTTAGACTTTGATTTTGCGATTTTCTGGTCGTAAGTACCATGAAATCACAGTTAAACTTAATAGTAACAAAGATGGTAGAACTTCCGTTATGGGATGACCACAAACGATGTGTGAAATTGCCGCCCCAGACATGGCAAAGAAAAATCCTGCATAGGCCCATTCTTTGAGAAGTAAAAATTTTGGAACCAGTACTGCGATGACTCCAAGTAATTTCCAAACCCCTAAAAGGGTAAGAAAGTAGGTTGGGTATCCCAATTGGTTTATTTTTTCCACTTCTTCAGGAAGTTTCAATAGTTGGACGATGGCTGTGGAACTCATACCCAGGGATAACCAAAGGGTAAAGAACCAATATAGAATTTTGTTTGTTTTCTCCGACATATATGGTCTCCTAAATAAAAAATATAATCTTCAATTTTGATGGTTTCGGTATCCCGAAACAAAACCTGGTCCATCTATGATGTCCATTGGTATCCCTTTAATCGTTTAATCCTTTTCCATTTAAGATATGTGGGATATGTTTTGTGATTCTTTCTTCTCTTGTTTCTTTTCGTTTTGCAGAATTAAAGAAGAGTAAGTACCCTCTTTGTCTACCTGGAGTTAACTCTGAAAATGCGGTCTGTAATTTTGGATTTTGTTCCAATATTCGTAAAAACTCTTCTGGCACTTCAAACTCAGAAGTTTTTTTCAAGATGGGTTTTTTCCCAGTTTTTTCCAACTCGATTGCATCTTTCATAAATGCCTTAATCGTATTTTTTGATTTTGTAATTTGTTCTGCTGATTGGAAACGCATTTGCCTCGCAGCTTGTACGTTTTTTGTTTGTTGGATGAGAATTTTTTTGGAGTCTTTTAATAATGCACCTTTGAAAAATAAAATCGCAACGTATTCTTTGAATCCATGTAATAAAAATACATTTTGACCATTCAATGTGTAACAAGGTTGCCCCCATTTGATTTCCTCAAGGAGTTTGCTTTCGAGTGCAATGGAACGTAGGATTTGGAATTCTTTTTTCCAAGATTTTACTCCATCAAAAAAAGAATTTGGGTTTTTGGTGTCAGTTTTTTTTGGTTTTGGTTCCATTTCGTATAACCTATATTATGAATTAATCCGTTTACTGTTTCGTAATTGCTTGCAATCGGTTGTGGGCCATATTGATCCCTTGGGCAAATGGCATCTTCAGTAGTTTGTCTCTTTGTTCCACCGATTGGAATACAATTTGCATTGTGAGTTTGGATTTGTTTTCGGAAATCTTTTGGAAGGTAAAAAATTCAAGTTGGATCGGAAATCCTGTATTTTCCATTTCAAAGGTTCTCACAAAACTTTGGTCCTCCACAAGTTTCAGTAACACTCCATTGGCTCGAAAGAGTACATTCCCTTCAGGAGATTTTGTTTCAAATACATAACTCCCGTGGTTTCGTTTTTCAAATTGGATTACCTTGTTTCCCATCCATTGTTCGATGAGTTCGGGTTCTGTATGTGCCTTAAAAACGAGAGAGGTTGGTAAATCAAACTCACGTTCAATCGTTAACTCTTGTTTGCCGTCTTCTGCGATCACTTTTGTTTTCAGTTCCATTCCTAGTTCCTTACTCCCAAACAATTTGAATTTTGCCCATTTTGATTCAACATGTGTACTATGCCTTTGGTTTAAAACCTTTCATTACGGATTCCAGTTTGTTAAACCTGTCGTCCCAGAGTTTACGGAAGGGTTCGATGAAATGGGCAATTTCTTTCATCTTATGTGGGTTTAGATGGTAGTACATCTCACGGCCAATGGGTTCACGTTGTAACAATTCACATTCGGTTAAAATGAGTAGGTGTTTGGAAATGGTAGGCCGTTTGGAATCAAATTGGGAAGCAATCGCTCCCGCAGTCATGGACTGGGTGGCCACAAGGAGGAGGATGGCCCGTCTTGTGGGATCTGCAATTGCCTGAAATACATCTCTTCGTAAATCCATTGTGTAGCCATTTGACTAATCAATTATATGTAGTCATTTGGCAACACAATTTTTGCCTGTTTCCAATGCTAAATTTGGAAAATACGTTTTATCTCTGCGCCAGGGAAACGGAGGGCTTGGTCAGAGGAGGCGAATGCCTCCGAGGACGGGAGCGAACGCGGACCCCGGAGTGGCCCGGTCGATTTTTGCGTAAAGTTGATTGTGAGAAAATTGAATCCGAGGCGCCCACAATAAAGAAAAAACATGTCGAGATTGTGAGCACCACAAAGGAACTGTCCCTCGTTTTCGAAAGAAAGAATTCAAAACGATAAAAGATGGGCTTAAATACGAAAGTACCCCCGTGGACTTTTTTGTTAGCTATTCTTTTTGATTTTGTCGGCAACAAACGCTTTGTAGGCGGAGCTACCAAAACTCACATCCATCCGAATGATTTCTGGTGCAATGTACGGATGGTGTTTCATGATATATGCTTCGATCGCATCATACTTGTCAGCTTTTGCTTTGAGTAAAATTTTGTTTTCGGTATCAACTGTGATTTTACCTTCCCAAAGGTAAACCAGTTCGACTTCAGGGAAAATGGTTCCTGAGACGATGATCCCTTGTTCCAACATTTCAGAGATTTGTTCTTCCGCCATGTCGCGGTCGCCTATTGTGGTAAATACTAAAATTTCTTCCGATGCCATGTTGTCCTACTGTTGGTACTAGGATCGGATGTGGAAGGGCAAATCCTTATTCTTTTGGTGTGTCCTTTTGCAAATAACTTTGGATTCCATCTTTGGCTTTGTCTAAAATGCCAGATTCACGAAGGCTACGAACCACTCTTTGCCAGAATTTAACTTTGCCTTCCAATTCGATCCAACCAAGTGTTAAGTCCATTCGTTTGATTTTGAGTAACATCCTTAATTCGGACAAAGTCATATCTTTTGGGTCTTTGTCGAGGTAACGGTTGTGGTCTTGGAAGGGGTTAAATACCATACAAATTATTTACGGAAGACAAAGGATAAAAAGAGGATTGCAAAAACTAAAAATCCAAATCCAGTTCCGAAACTGGCAAGGATGGGATCTCCAGCGGCTAAAAACTTTTGGATACTTAGGAATATTCCGTACGAAGTGTACAGTAGACCAAGAAAGATAAGAAAAAGAGCAGTGAATACCCAAACCGTTTTTTTAACAAATTTTTGTACATAAAATTGTACGTTTTTTTGTAAATATATCACCATCACTTCGACGTATGATACAAGTTTGGCGATGAATTCTTCGAAGGTGGCTTTTAAACCACCTTTTTTGCGTTGTTTAGAGTGTTTTTGATCCAATTATTTCTTCTTAAAAAACCAACCAAGGGCAAGGCCAAGACCAAGTCCAACTCCAAAACCAATGACAGCTGCTTTTTGTGGATTTTCTTTTACATAGGAACCCACATTATCGATCACTTCTTTGGCACGAATGGATGCTTCTTCGCTTGCTTTTCCTAACTTTTGTTTGATGTCACTTACTTGTTCCATATACTTCTCCTTGGCTCTTTGTTCAATTTCCTTGGCTTTTTTCTCATACAACTTAATTTCGTCGATGAGGGACTTTTCTTTTTTCACTTCTTCCATAACGTATGTTAGTCTGGTACAACTATGTTTTCAAAATTGTCTGTGAAACGATATCCAATTCCCCAAATGGTTTCGATCCATTCTGGTTGTGCAGAATTTTTTTCCAGTTTGGAACGAATGCGTTTGATATGGCTATCAATCATCCTTTCAAAACCATCCCATTCCACTCCCCAAACTGATTCCAAAATCATTTCACGAGAAAATACTTTTCCTGGTGAACCAGCGAGTAGTTGTAAAATGTCAAATTCTTTACGGGAGATGTTGATGATGTTTTCGTTTAACGTAACACGACGACGAATGGAATCAATTTTTAAAGCACCACGAATGATTTCACCCGCTTGGCCCACATTTGGTTTGATTCCAATTTTTTTATCCCAACGTCTAAAAAAAACGTCAACACGAGTTTTGAGTTCCCGAACGGAAAAAGGTTTTGTGATGTAATCATCAGCACCTAACTCGAGTCCCATGATCCTATCAATTTCTTCCGTTCTGGCAGAAAGGATAAAAATTGGAGTACTTTCGTCTGATTTCCGAATGCTACGGCAAATTTCCATACCATCGATGTCTGGAAGTGAAAGGTCAAGAATCACTAAATCAGGATGATTGGATTTATAAAATTTCAATCCATCTTCGCCATTTTCAAAAACGGAGGTGGTGTAGTGAGCAGAATCGAGAGATTTCCGGATTAGGTTCCCGATGTCCGGATCGTCCTCAATTACCAAAATATTTTTCATGTTTTTCCCTTGAGTTCTTTCTCAATTTGGTTCTTGTAGTAGAAAAAAAAAGTAAAAAATGGAATCGGGAACACAAAGAGAACTAAAATCGTGGGCAATGTTTGCCATCACAGGAACAAGGCTACGACCCTTGGAAGTGACGGAAAAATTAGGCCTAACTCCCGACTATTACCATGGTGGGGATGTAAAAGACATCGAAAATATGACAATTCCGAGTCATTGGCAGCTCAATTCTAAGTTAGGACCTGAGTTCTCTGCCCAAGATCATATTTGGGACATTCTAAAAACACTGGGACCCGTTCGTAAAGAACTGAAAGAGTTCACAGAAAACTTTACTTCTACGATTTACGTCTCGGTTGAGTTTGCTTCTGAGTTTACCAAAGGGATCACACTCGACAGAAGGACGATGCTTTTGTTAGGTGAAATGGGAGTCGAATTAGAAATTATCCCTTGGGAACTCGGTGGGACTCCCTGAGGATTGCCTCGCTTGGGAATACCAATCGGATGAGTCCAAATCGTTTGAGGTAATGGTAACTGGATAGGGTGAGACCATTCAAAACCAAAACTCGTTTTTTCAATCGAAGGTCCCTTGCCATATTTAAGAGTTTGGTGAGAAGGGTAATGGGTAGATAGGGTAAATTGGAAAGGTCCATTTGGATATGGGATCTGGTTTGGAAAAATAACATATGCATCACAGAGTCCAATTCTTCTTCCATCTCCGCATGTACTTCTTTGGTGGAGATGACAATTTCATAGGCATTTTGGATTTCCCTTACATTTAGGTATTTTGTTTTTTTTGCCATCGGAGGTTAGGTTTGCACGTTCTACCAAAAGAGACACTCATTTTTCGTTCGAGAGTTTTACAAACCGTAAGAGAGATTCTCTCACGAAATGAATTTTTGGAAGTGGATACTCCCACTCTGAAGCCCATCGTTGGTATGGAACCATACCTCGATCCATTTGAAGTGCGTTCTCCCTCTGGAAAAGAAAAGGGTTATCTCATCACTTCTCCCGAGTACAGCTTAAAACAAATGATGGCTACGGGCCTACCTCGAATCTTTGAGTTGGCACACACTTACAGGTCAGGGGAAGTGGGAAGTTCGTACCATACAAAAGAGTTTCTCATGTTAGAACTCTATGCAGAAGGAATGGATGATGAAGTGCTTCTACACTTTATCGAAACATTTTTACGAGAACTGATTTTTACAGTTGGGATACCAAAACTCCACAACCAATTGTCCAAACCAGGATTTATCCGACGTTTTTCAGTACAGTCCGTGTTTCTCATCCACCTGGGGCATGGATTTGAAAAAGAAAATTTGATTCCAACGATCATCAAACAAAAGTTAACCTCTGCTTCCTTTGAGGAATTACAAACTTGGCAGTATGAAGATTTGTTCTTTTTGGTGTTTTTAAATTGTATCGAACCGAAACTAGGGGAAGGGATTGTCTTTTTGTACGATTACCCACCGGAATGTGCCGCTCTTGCCCGAATTGAGAAGGGAGTTGCCAAACGATTTGAAATTTATTGGGATGGACTCGAACTTGCGAATGCCTTTTATGAATTGAATGACCCAAACGAACAACGAAAACGATTTGCAGACGAACAAACGTTACGTGCCAAACTCGGAAAAGAAGTATTCCCAATGGATGAGGATTTTTTAGAGGCACTCGGAAATGGATTTCCCAATTGTTCGGGGATTTCCATTGGGATGGACAGACTCATCTTAAAACTTTTGGGGAAAAACGGACTCAGAGAAGTGAGCCCGTATTGGATGGAATTGTAAAAGTTTTATTCTTCTTCGGATTGGAACTTCTCACACGCTGGTGGGATTTTTCCTTCTTCTAATTCAGCACAGGAAAACGCTGCCATTTCCTTTGTGCATTGTTTCATGTCTTCTATGTCTTGTTTGGTGAGTTTTCTGGTTGGTTTTTCGTTACTTGGTTTTTGGCCTTCTACTATGTATTGTTTGTAACGAGATTCACAGACATTGCCATTCACAAATTGGGATTCAACCATCTTCCTTTGTTCTGGTGGAAGGTCTTTTAATTTTTCTTTCATACATTCCGAAGTTTTGGCACACATTTTTTTGGAAAGGGCTTGGAATTCTTTTGCGTCCTTTAATGTTTGTGAGGTGATGATGAAGGGGAAACATAAAAATAGGAAAAGAGAAATTTTTTTCATAAAAATAACATATCCCTTTTCGGCCGCTGGTAAAGAAAAAATTTAGAAAAAGGATTGCATCCAAAGGAAATCAAAGGAAGATTTTCGCCCATGAAACGAATTGTAACATTACTTCTAGTCTCGTTTACCGTATCCCTTGTGGCTCAAAATTTGACAGAACGAACACCTGTCAGTTTTTCCTCAGAACCAAGCACAATTGAAGAATTCAAATCCATCCAAGCGACAACCGCCACAACTCCAGAAGGTGGAGTTGCCATTTTAGTCCTTGCCATTTCTCTCTACGGAAAAAATCCAGAATTAGGAAGAAAGGCGGTGGTACTTTCTGTCATTTCCAAAAACAGACAAAAATCGAACAAACCAACAGCGATTGATGGAGTGGATTTAGGAGGAAGTGATTCCTATCTGCTTGGGCAACTTGACAAATACAAAATGTTACCAAATGGGTATTGGAAAGGAGCAGAACCGTCTAACGGGTATACGCCGAATCTCCCACTCACTGTCGAAACTTACACCAATCCTTATTCAGGGGAAGAGTCTTCCGGAAGGATCAAACTCTTTGTTGCCACAAAAGGTGCTTCCAGTTACCGTCCTGTGACTGTGGAAAAAGATTCAGACGGACTTTGGCGTGCCAAAGAAATGAGTTCATTGTATGTAGGGATGATGCCCGCCAAATAGATGTTTATCGATCTACTTTCACTCCATCCAGTGGTTTTGGCACTTCTTGCCACTGGGTTTACTTGGTTTTGTACAGCTTTTGGGGCTGGGTTTGTGTTTTTCTTTCGTACAGTGCCAAGGCCTGTATTTAATGCGATGCTTGGTTTTGCTTCGGGCATTATGATTGCTGCCAGTTTTTGGTCACTCTTACTCCCTTCTATAGAACTTTCGGAAAACGCTGGCGGGCCTGCTTGGTTCCATGTAAGCCTTGGGTTTTTGTCTGGTGGACTTTCTTTGTTTGGTCTCCACAAACTCCTTCCCCATTTACACGTTGGTTTGGAAGAAAACCGACTCGAAGGGGGGAAGTCATCTTTCCAGAGGAGTTTGTTACTCATCCTTGCCATCACTTTGCATAATATCCCGGAAGGGCTTGCGGTAGGTGTCGCCTTTGGCGCCTTAGGTGATGGATTTGCTTACGAAGCTCTTATGGCGGCAGTGGTGGTTGCCTTTGGAATTGGGATCCAAAATATCCCCGAAGGAGCTGCTGTTTCCATACCACTCCTTCGAGAAGGGTATAGTGCCAAAAAAAGTTTTTGGTATGGCCAACTTTCTGGTTTTGTGGAACCCATTGGTGGACTTCTCGGAGCGGCCCTTGTGTTTTATGTGGAAAGTATCCTTCCGTTTGCTCTTTCTTTTGCGGCAGGAGCCATGATCTTTGTGGTGGTGGAAGAACTGATTCCAGAATCACACACAGAAAAAGAAACAGAAATGTCTACACTCGGTGCGATGTTTGGATTTGTGCTCATGATGGCTTTGGATGTCGGATTAGGGTGAAGGTGATGATACAAATGTTAAATGGTAATCAAATTACAAGTAACCTGGTTTTCTTTCTTTTTATTTCCTGTGCGATTGATATCAAACAAGTTCCGCAACCCAGAGAATCAGAAAATACCATTTATCCTTTTATAAACCAAGCAGTTTACATTGGCAAGTTTGAAGTTTTTACTTCTGATAGTGTCAATTATACAAAGGCTTGGAAGTATACTTTTAAATCTATCCTAAAGAACAATCGAGTTAGCAACCAAGTGTTAGATGTCTCTACCGATCGAAATGTGAATGAGGAAATGGACAAGTACCTGATTGATATTGAGGTGTATCCAAATTTTGAATCAAACTTTAATATGTGGAAAACTTGGCCTGCATTTTGGCCATTAACAGGATACTGGCCAATACAAGTGCGTAACGCCACATACGAGGTAAAACTTTTATGTAAAATTTCGGTGAACGGTGTCACACGCACCAATATGGAAATCATCGAAAATGTGAAAAAAACGATAGAAATTTATGGATTTTATCGCACCAGTGAAATCGAATCCATGATTGAAGTTGCCAATTTGAAAGTAATGGACCGATGCGCAAAAGAAATCATAAATCATTTACAATAAATTTACTTTTGTTATTCGGAGCTTGTATCTCCATACCTGAAACTCCAAAAAATGACAAGGAAGAATGTGTTGCTCAGTATTTTCATGCGAAACGTCAAATGCGAGAAATTCAAATTGAAAATAGGAATTTTACGACAGCGATTTCAGCTATATCGTTTGGTGTTGGTTTTTGGACAGGCCCAGTTGGATTCACACCAATGTTGGTATTGCCATACACGCAGTATCAAAATAAAAAGGCAGCGGATTTGATTCAAAGTGAATATGAGTCCAATTATTGCAATTGATCATGAGTTTACTGTATGAGAGTCATTTTAATTCAATGTCTACATGGAATCAATCAGTGATTTTATACAGTATGATTACCCTGTTCGATCTCTCTCCCTCCTAACAAAAGAACTTCTTTCGCAATTTTAGATAACGCTTGTCAATGGGAATGCATTTTTTTACAATTGCCCTCTAACGACAGTTCTGTACAATGAATCGTGATTGAGAGTTTTATGAAATCTAAAATCGTTTTGAGTCTTCTATTCCTTCTCCTACAATGTGCTAATACTTCGTATTACCAAACTTAGGGAAAACAAAAAGTCCGTTTGAATGGGTATACCAAAGAAGAAGGATACCAAAAAATCCATTCCTTCAATTTTACCTACACAAGAGTGTATTTATTTTGGGGACTGTCCAATGTGAGGGACCAAACTTTGGATGAATTTTTCTCCGAAATCTACTTAAAATATCCCAATGCCCATGTTGGAGATTTAAAAATCACTGAGGAATATGAATTTATGGATGGGATTTACGATTTGATTACAGTCGGAATTGTTAGGCCTTATTCAGTCCACATTCGTGGAAATCTTTATGCGTCAAACAAAGGTGGCAACTAATGAAGTTTTCCTTTCACAAAATCGCACTTTTTTTACTATTTTGTTTTTCTATTTTCCTTACTGGTTGTGCAACTTACCGGTATGAACTGACAGATACCAAAATCCCTGTTAGTTTTTCCAATGAGCTTGAACCAAACGAAAAGTACCGACCTTTCCACATCGAAGTAAAACTCTCCTGGTATTTGTTTGATACGCAAGCCATCGACACACTCCAGTTAGATGAAATATTCCGAGAAGAACTCCCAAATGCCAAAAAAATTGTGAACCTTCGGATAGAGTCGAAAGAAAATGTTGCCGACTCTGTGATCCGAACGCTCACAACAGGAGCACAAGTTTTGTTTGCTTCTAACAGAGCTTTGTACTCTCGCCGAACCATCATTATAGAAGGTTTGGTTGTGGAATAGGTGGGTAAAAAGGATTATAAAAGAGAAGGATTGTATTTCGATATTCTTTTACTTATCCACCTTCGGTTAATGACCATCTTACATCATAATCTATGTAAGATGGTGAGTAGTTTTTTATCCTTTCTCCCGCTACCTAGATTTCTTTTTTAAAACTGTGCCGTTACCATTAGATACGCAAACTGTGCAGTTTTTGAAAACTGATTTGTATATACATTAGCATTTACGGTTCGGTCATTCACTTTGTTTTGGATCGCATCTCCCGCAAAAATCATACTGTACCCGCCTTCGATCAGAATGTTTTTGAAAGGAAGATTGTATTTTACATCCACTTCACGAAAGAGGGAACGACCTAACATAGAAACTGGTCGATTGTTCCCAGTACCATTTTCTGTCAACACTTGGCTTACATCGTATTGGTTATTGGCAATGGATTCAGTACTCGCACCCGATTTGGCATTTCCAACTAAGTCATACCAACTATCTTGTAATTTGTGTTTTTCGATGGCAAAATAATCGATTCGGAATGTTCCATAAGATTCAGTGGCATAACTTATATTCACAGATTTTGATTTCATATTCACCCAACTGACTTGGTCAGCCATTCCATAGAAAAAATGGTTTGTGTGAAAAAGGTTTTGGAAGGATGCAATTGAACCATCTGTGCGATTGGGATCACCACTACCCACATCATAAGCGACTCCCATTCTTACTTTAGAGATCGTATAACCAATGTCAGCACCAAAGGCGAAGGTTTTATAACGTTCTTTTTCGCGGTATAAATTTTGTTGGTATGTTGTACTCGTGAGTGGATCAACCAAACTCACATTGGTTTGGAAACTGTCCCACTTGGGAGTAATATTCCTACCTGTAGTCCCTGTTTGGGTAGCATATTCAAAGGAATAGTCAATTGCTTGAAGTGCTTTTTTACTGGCTTGCGTTTTGTTGGTAACTCGGATTCCATATGTATGGAGTACATCCCATCGTCCCGCACGTGTATTTGGATTTCCCACCTCTCCTGTGGTAAGGACAAGGGAATTGTTTGTGCGAAGGTATTCTTTTTGTAATCCCAAATAATACAGATCAATATGCAAATAATCAGATGGTTTGAGTGTATTGTAAAAACCTGTGAAGTACGAATCACCTAACTCTTGTCTTTGTGCATCGATTTTTGGCGTACACACTTTTGTGCCGTTGTATGGACAATCAAGGTAAGTATTGTATTGAGATTTTACTCCA
Organism: Leptospira levettii; assembly: GCF_002812085.1. Lineage (NCBI taxonomy): Bacteria > Pseudomonadati > Spirochaetota > Leptospiria > Leptospirales > Leptospiraceae > Leptospira > Leptospira levettii. The sequence continues at coordinate 208,205 of NZ_NPDM01000005.1, read as the reverse complement.
AAATTGGTTGTATTACCTGCAATATCCGAATGGCGTTCGCTTACTGAGGTGACAAAAAGATGTGAAGAAAAGAATTTGTCTTCCCATTTGAAACGAAGTCCATCAAAACTCCTCCCAACATTTGTCCAATCAAGAGAACCCACCAATCGTTCATCACCATAACGCAAAATTTGACGACCAGCTTGTACGTGTAAGGGGAGACCAAAATTATTTTTACTCTCTATATACGCTTCTCTTACATCTGTACTTTGCCTTGTCCCATCATTGGCAGTTGCTATTCCCGTTAATGATCCTTTTTCAGCACCCCATAACCGGCTATCTTGGAACGTGACTTTGGCAATGACATCTTTTGTGAATTCTTTTTGGACAAAGAACTGTATCTTTTGTCCTGTAAAATCGACATTGTCATTTGTATTCCGATTAAAATCAAAATTATACTTCATCTCTGGTCGAAAACGAACAAGTGCACCAGCACTAAATCCATCTGACCAAGTGGGCGGAGGACTTGGTTTTGGTTCTTGGATGGGTTGAATGGAAGGACTTGGATTCGGACTGGGAGCAGTTGGACTTGTCCCATTCGGTTCCGTTGTGGGTGTTGTGGTTTGAGCAGAGATTGGATACCCAGTTGCCAAAAGGATTAAAAATAAAAAGAAAGATCTTCGCATGATTCATTATCAAAAGACCACTTGGGGTCTTCTCCTATGCGATTAGCGAATGCAAGAATCGTACAGATTGGAGGAAAAAAGTTTAAAAAATCTTTTTATCTAATAATATATGGACATTATGTACGTTTCTTTGGAATCTTTGGATTGGTTTGTTAAAAAGAACTCCAACAAAGAGTCTTTTCGTTCATCAAAATGTTCTAATTCACTCAATTATGTGTATGTCTTGTACGGATTGTAATGGTAGAAAATCCATCTCTTCACCGATGGATTGGCGTCTCAGGTGAAGGCGGGGAAGTAGCTAGGAAGTCCTCCGACAATTCTCTAAAAACACACCAATCTATAAATAGTTTGGTGTCTTCCAAGGATATGCTATTTTCTTACCTCACTTAAAAAACCCTCTCATTCCCAATTCACCACCACCTTTCCAAAATGTTTTCCCGTTTGCAGATACTCTAACGCTTCCGGAACTTCTTTCCAACCGAACACTTTGTCCACTACAGGCTTCATTTTGTTTTGTTCGATGGCTCGGTTCATACGCGTAAAGTCACTACGGTTTCCCACAATCACCCCTTGTACTTTCACACCTTGCATGAGGATGGGATAGAGTGATAAACTCGACTCACCACCGGCAAGGACACCGATGAGAGCAATGGTCCCGTAGGGTTTCACACTCATCATCGACTTTTGCATGGTGCCAGCACCACCCACTTCAATGATAAGATCAGCCCCTGCCATTTTGGTGTGTTTTCGGACATCCCGTTCCCAATTGGTCTTCGTGGCATAATTGATGGTTTCATCAGCACCTAAGGTTTTGGCCCGAGCCAATTTTTCGTCACTAGAGGAAGTGATGATGACACGAGCTCCCATCATCTTGGCAAATTGTAGGGCAAATAAAGAAACACCACCCGTGCCAAGGCAAAGTACGTCACTCCCAGGTTCGATCCCACCAAAATTCACTACTGCATTATAAGCAGTAAGACCAGCACATCCCAGTGTGGCCGCTTCTTTGTCTGTTAGATGGCTTGGGGTTGCGACCAGTCCTTCTTCGGAAAATTTTCCATAATGCGCCAAACACCCGTCATTTGGTCCACCTAAGGTTGAACGCAGATTGTCCATATTGGGTGCTCCATCGAACCACTTTTGGGCAAAGATGGGAAGGACTCGGTCTCCTTTTTTCCAGAGTGTGACCTCAGATCCAACAGCTTCCACAACACCAGCACCATCCGAACAAGGGATGAGTGGGAGTTTTTGCCTAGGGTTGTAAGTCCCAATCACCATTAAATAATCACGATAATTCAGTGAAGTCGCTGTTAGGCGAACAAGTACTTCTTTGGGTGCAAGTGTTTCCGGTATTTCACGTTCTGTTTCTTTTAAATTTTGGATCCCAAAATTGCCTTGGATTTCCCATACTTTGTTTCCCATCAAAACTCTACCCACTCAAATTGAAAATTCACTCGTCAGATACTCACCGCAGGTTTTCCTTTGTCGAGTGGGAATTGAAGGGAAAGGGTAGTATGAAAAAAGAATTTTGGAACGATACTGTCGTAATGATCACTGGTGCATCCAGTGGAATCGGAAAGGCCTTACTCGAAGAACTCGCTGTTTTCCCATGCCAATTGGTGCTTTTGGCAAGGCGAGCAGGAGACATCCCCGAACCAACGGCAAAACACAAAGACACAATCCTCCACAGGGTCACATGTGACTTATCCGACCCAAGTTCTGTACAAGATGCCATTGATTGGATCTCCAAACGAATCGAACGTGTGGATGTCCTGTTTAATAACGCAGGTATCACAGCCCATGGTCGGTTTGATTCCCTCTCGATGGAAGTGTACCAGAAGACCTTCGCTACCAATTTTTTTGGTCCCGTCCAGTTCATCAAAGGTCTCCTTCCCTTGGTGACAAGAGCCAAAGGCAATATTGTTACCACCTCAACTGTCTCTGCTTTGTATGGAGTGCCTGGGCGCGCTGCTTACTCAGCTTCCAAGTCAGCACTGCATGCGGCACTCGAATCCCTTCGCATTGAAAGTCTCGATTTGGGAATTGGTGTTTCACTCGTTTGTGTCCCTTATACGGACACGGCACTCCGCACTTCTGGTCTTGCTTCCGATGGGAAACTTCTCACCGAAGCTCCTGCCAAAGGCAAACGAAAGTCGGCTAAAGAAGTGGCCCATGTTCTCATGGAGGTTGCAAAGGACAAAGAAGCAAGGCTTGTGACGTTCAATTTGAGCGGTAAGTTTTTAGAATGGATGCGATTTTTCTCTCCCAAGTTTTTAGAAAAAATTCTCTATAAAAAACTCTACGACGACTTCAAAACACATTGAACCCCGTCTAAACCAAGGTAGAGGAAAAACCCACTTGGACAATATTTTAGTTCCGTATCTAACAGCTGTTATTTTTACATTTTGTTTTATGACTCTTATGTGGTTTTGGGGAAAAACCCGAGACAATTACGCTGTCATTGATGTGGGTTGGGGACTTGTGATTGCGGGTATCGCCACTGTCCTTTCTTATTTTGGAAAAGGGACTCTCGCTGCAAAATTAGTTGTCCTCATCCCAGTGTGGGTTTGGGCGATTCGGTTATCGGGGTTTTTGTATTTCACAAGGATCCGCACAAACCACCCAGAAGACAAACGTTATGCTGGGTTTCGGAAAGACTATGGAGACAAAGTCCATAGTAAAATGTTTACCAATGTTTTTTTATTACAAGGGGCTTTAGCACTTCTCTTATCATTTCCCTTTTACTTTGCCTCTCAGTGGAATTTGTTTCCGAATGTAGGATTATTTGGTCCGAATGGAACTCTGATGGTTTGGATTGGTTGGATTTTGTTTGTGTTTGGAGTCGTGGGGGAAACCATCGCGGACAAAGACTTACACAAATTCTTATCCGTTCAGGCAAACAAAGGTAAGGTGTGTAATGTGGGACTTTGGAAGTACACAAGACACCCCAATTACTTTTTTGAATGGGTGATTTGGCTTGGGATTGGAGTGATTCCCATCCTTTCCACACCAGAAGCAATGGCTTCTCTTTTCACTCCTGTCTTTATGTTTGTGTTGTTACGATTTGTATCCGGTGTCCCATTTGCTGAAAAATATTCACTTCAGTCGAAAGGAGATTTATTTCGCGAGTACATGCGCACCACAAACGCATTTTTCCCTTGGTTTCCAAAACAATAAATAAAAAAGGATAAAACATGAATTTCACTGATTCTAACAAAAAGGAAGAGTCATCTTCGTTTAGTATCAACTCACTTTTAGAAAAGGATATTTTCCCGGATTGGCTCATTCGTTTCCGTATCCGGCAGTTACTTGATCTCCGCATCAAACAAGAGCGTAAAGAAAATGCCACCGCACAACTAACGCATAAAATGAATTATGTGAATTCACTTAAAAATTCACCCATTGCAGTGCATACAGATGCAGCAAACGAACAACATTACGAAGTTCCAAGTGAATTTTTTACCTATGTGATGGGGCCGAGGATGAAATATTCATCTGGGTATTGGCCAACACTGGATACTAGTTTTGCCGAATCGGAAGAAGAGATGTTACGCATCACTGTGGAACGAGCTGAGATAAAAAATGGGATGCGTGTCCTAGATCTCGGTTGTGGTTGGGGTAGTATCTCTCTTTATATTGCTGAAAAATTTCCAAAATGTAAAGTAACAGGTGTTTCCAATTCCCGTACCCAAAAAGAATTCATCGACAAACGTGCCAAAGAACGAGGATTAAAAAACCTCACCATCATCACCAAAGACATGAATGAGTTCACCACAAAAGACAAGTTCGATCGCATTGTGTCTGTGGAAATGTTAGAACACATGAAAAACTATGAGAAACTCTTTGAAAAATTATCCAAGTTTCTTGTGGCAGATGGAAAGTTTTTTGTACACATCTTCACACATAAAGAATTTGCATATCCCTTTGAAGTGATTGATGAAACGGACTGGATGGCGAAGTATTTTTTTACAGGTGGGCAGATGCCATCTGATGATTTGTTTTTGTACTTCCAAAAGGACTTTCTCATTGAAAACCACTGGGTGGTCAATGGAACCCATTATGCAAGAACATCTGAAGCTTGGTATGAAAACATGATCGAAAACAAGGATAAACTAATGCCTATCCTTGCGAGTACTTACGGCGAAAAAGAAAAAACCAAATGGTTTGTCTATTGGAAAGTTTTCTTTCTCGCCTGTGCAGAGTTATGGGGTTATCGAAACGGAGAAGAGTGGTTTGTGAGCCACTACTTGTTTCGAAAACGCTGAGTTTTTTTCCCAGCCGCTTTTACATACACTCCACCTTCTTTTTTGGAAGAGGATGAGGTACTGGAACGGCGGCTACTTTCTCCACCACGTTCTTTTCTTTCTCCGCGGTCACTTCTTTCGCCACGTTCGCTACGATCACTGTTAGACCTTCCACCACGGTAACCACCGCGACTTCCCGATCCACCACCATCGTCACGACGACGTCTGCCACCACCAGAACCACCACCAGGAGGCATTTCGCTCCATTCCGCTGGGGTTTTTCCGATTTTTTCAGGCCCACTGATTTTCGCTTTATCGAGCATGTTGGAAAGGAGTTTTAAAGCCACAGAACGTTTGTCGTCTAACTTCAAAAGTTTTTCCAATACTTCTTCAGCATCGGCATGGATTTCGGTTTCGACAATTTTGTTCAGGAAATCTTCTTCTCGTCTTGCAAGTACTTCTTTTTTAGTTGGAAGTGCCGCAATCGTAAGGTTTGTTCCCGAAGTTCCTTTGAGGCGAAGTAGGGCTCTTGATTCTCTTGTGGTCACAAGAGTCACAGCCTTTCCTGATTTTCCAGCACGGCCAGTACGACCAATTCGGTGCGTATAACTTTCACTATCAAATGGAAGGTGGTAGTTGATCACAAGAGACAAATCTTTTACGTCAAGACCACGTGCTGCAACGTCAGTTGCCACAAGGATTTTCACTCGGCCATCATGTAGGCTTTTTAAAACTTGTTCTCTCTGTTTTTGGTTTAAGTCTCCATGAAGAGCCTCAACTGGATATCCTTTGAAACTTAGGGTTGCTTTTAGATCATCAGCTTCTTTTTTCGTTTTTGTGAAAATGATTGCCTTATATGGGTTCTCATAATCCAAAATGCGCACAACAGCAATTTCACGTTCTGCTTCATCGATTATGTAGTACACTTGTTCGATGTTTTTAGAAGATTTCTCTGTAGGAGCGATCTTTACGTGAGCAGGGTGTGTTTGGTATTTACTCGCCAATTTTTTAATTGGTTCGGGCATTGTTGCAGAAAATAATAATGTTTGGCGTTTGGTGGGAAGTAAGTTAAAGATGGATTCGATATCATCCATAAATCCCATATCAAGCATTTCATCTGCTTCGTCTAAAATCACCATTGATGGTTTGAAATTTTTAAGTTCCTTACCTTTTAATAGGTCAAGGAGTCTGCCAGGAGTTGCGACAGCAACTTGGGCACCTTTTGCCACTTGAGTGATTTGTTTAGAATAGGAACTACCGCCGTAAATCGTGGTGGTTTTGATTCCTAAATGTTTTCCCAGTTTGTACAATTCATCTGATACTTGCAATGCAAGTTCCCGAGTGGGTGTAAGGACAAGCACTTGCATGCCTTCTTCCACATTGATTCGGTTCAAACAGGGGAGTCCGTAAGCTGCAGTTTTTCCGGTTCCGGTCTGCGCTTGTGCGATTAAATCTTTTCCTTCCAATACGAGCGGAATCGCTTGTTTTTGGATAGGGCTTGGTGATTCGAAGCCTGCTTCAGTGATTCCTTGTAGTATTTCAGGACGTAATCCGAAGGATTGGAAGTCATTTCCAACTTCGGTGTCATTCTTAGTCATGGAAATAGGATACAATAAAAAAACGGCCTAAAAAAGAAAGGGAAAAACTACCATACCTCCCAAGGAACGTTACGGGTGTTTTTTGGCGATTTCTGCCAAATGGGAGTACAATTCTTCTTTTAAATAGGGTTTGGGCATAAAGTACTCGAACCCAGAGTTTAAAATATGTTCTTTTTCTTCTGGCATACAGAGACCTGTACAAGCAAACAAAATGGGTCTCGTTTTTTCGGAGGAAAGAGCCTTCGCAATCTCTGTTCCATGTTTTCCAGGCATCTCGATGTCAAGAAAGGCAATGTCAAATTGATCCGATCCTAAAATCCTTTCCGTTTCGATCCCGTTATTTGCCTCTACAATATCAAAAGGCAGTGGTTTTAAGTAATTTTTCAAAACCTTTCGGTTCAGTTCATTGTCATCTGCGATGAGAACTTTTTTGCGAGAGCTAAACTGGGGGAGATAAGAATCATTATGGTTTGTAAGATTTTTTTGTCCAGGTGATAATTCTTCCCGTTTCCAAACGGTAGGAATTTTGACTTTGAATGTACTACCTTCACCAACTTTAGATTCTACATTGATTTCTCCATTCATCTCCTCTAACGACAGTTTGACGATTGACAAACCCAGGCCAGAACCCGAAATTTCACAACCTTCAGGAACAAATTCATTGTATTTTTGGAAGAGTCGGTCTTTGATCTCTGGTGAAATCCCAGGGCCTGTGTCTTTGATTTCTATGATTAAATTGGCATTTTCATCTGCTTTTGTTTCTAAGTAAACATGACAATCAACAGAACCATGGTGAGTGAATTTGACAGCATTCGCTGTTAGGTTCCAAATGATTTTTTCTAATTTTCGTTTGTCAGAGAGTAGGTATACCGTTTCTGAAATTTCATTTTTCAACTGGAATTCTATTTTTTTTCGTTTGGTTTCTTGTTTGAAAAAATTATGGTACACTTCCAAACATTGGCTTAGATGGAACCATTCGTTATTTAAGACTGAGGCATTTTCTTCTAATCGAGATAACTCAATCGTATCGTTTACTAAATTGAGGATCACTTCACCTGCATTTTTGATATGGTCCACATAATGATGAATGGATTCTGGAATGGGTTGTTCCCGGATCATTTCCGACATTCCAAGAAGGGAATTTAAAGGATTACGAATGTCATGGCTAATGGCTGCGATAAAATCTCGTTTGGCAGCGTTTGCTCGTTCTGCTGATCTTTTTTCAATTTCAAGTTTGTCGCGGTCTTTGCGCATTTGCAAAAGTCGAACCGTTTGTTTTCCAAGAAGGCGTAACATCTGTAATTGTTCTTCGTTCAGTTCTCTTGGTTTGTTATCAATGACACAAAGAGTTCCCAATTTGATTTGGTCATCTAAGGCAAGTGGGATCCCTGCATAAAAAATCACATTGGGATCCCCATTCACGAGGGGATTGTTTTTGAATCGATTGTCACGTTTTGCATTGGGAATCACAAACAGTTCATCTCCCAAAATGGCATGGGAACAAAAGGCTAGGGAACGTGGAGTTTCCCTGGCTTTTAATCCATGGTGGGATTTGAACCATTGTCTGGTTTCATCAATGAGACTCACAAGAGAGATCGGAGCATCACAGATCATCGAAGCAAGTTTGGTAATTTCATCGAACATTTCCTCTTCAGGAGTGTCGAGAATCTCAAGGCCTTTTAGGGCGGAGAGTCTTGCGGCCTCATTTTTTGGCAAGGGAGCGATCTGCATAATCGTTTAGACGAAAGGATTTTCATATAAATGAAAGTAAAAATTCAAAATCTCATAGTCTAACTTCCATGAAACGAAATGTAGTGGTTTCTTCCCTTTCTGTCCTGGTTTTGACATTGTTCACTTCGTTCTGTTGTTCTCCAAAGGCTACAGAAAAGGCAAAAAAACCAGAAAATCCCGAGTTACGTAAAAAACTGACCGACCTTCAATACCGTGTAACACAAGAAGACGAAACAGAACCCCCTTTTCAAAATGAATACTGGAACAATCATGAAGATGGGATCTATGTCGACATCGTCTCCAAAGAACCACTTTTTAGTTCCAAGGACAAATTTGAATCAGGAACAGGATGGCCAAGTTTTACCAAACCACTTGTGAAATCCAATGTTGTCGAAATTGAAGACAATTCCTATGGAATGATACGAACAGAAGTTAGGTCAAAATTAGGAGATTCGCATTTGGGGCATGTATTTGATGATGGTCCAAAACCCACTGGCAAACGGTATTGTATGAATTCGGCTTCGATGGAATTTATACCCAAATCAAAACTGAAAGAAAGAGGGTATGATTCTTTTTTAAAAGAATTTAATCCGTAAAAATTATGCCCAAAGGTTCATCATAAACTCTTCGTCATTTCGTAATGAGATGAGTTTGTATTTGGTTTCGTGGATGTCTTCTCTCGAAACATCACGTTTCCAACGAATGTCAACTTTTAGTTTCCGCACTTTGGTTTGTAATTCGAGTAATTCCCAAATGGGAGCTTCTAATTCCTTTCTGTACAAATTGGTAAAGAGGGGAACAAGTTGGTCAGGGGTGTCCATTTTCAAAAGTTCAATATGAGTGAGGTCTTCGATATTTTGTAAGGCCCAAATGTGTAATGTGAGGGTTGTGATTCGTTCCAATTGGGCAATTTCATCTTTTACATTGCGTGTCACTTGTTGTTTGAAAAACCGAATGCGTTTTTCTAAGTACTGGATGAGGTCTGACTTTGGGATCTCACGTTCCTTCCATTTGTCCCAATCGGCTTTTAGGTCTTCAAAAATCCCTTCCCCAAAAAATACGGAGGATGCTTCGAGTAGTTGTACCGATCCCGGTTCTGAAATTTTCAGTCGGTGGCGAAGGGAATCGGCGTCCCCTGCAATCATGTTCACAGGGGCCACATCTTCTAATTTTTGTAAGGCTCTGGAAATGGAATCAATGAATTGTGACTTCATTTGGTCGGTCGAATGGGCCACTAGGTAAAAATTTAAATCGGAGTCATGGTGGTAATCCCCACGTTCTCTGGATCCATAAAATAGAATTTGGTAGGGTTTTGTGGATGGGATGAGTTCAAGTTCATCCAAGACCTGTGCATAGAGATTGGGGTTTAGTGCTTCAAATTCCATATTTCATTCAAAGTATAATTTCATTCGAGATAGGTTTTCCAATATGGCTTTAAAAGCACGATCGCGTTCTTCTTTGCCTGGGAAAGGGAGTGACTTTACATTGTTTAAGTCTTGGTAAATGATTTCGATAGAAGGTTGGTTTGGATTTTTTTTGATCGATGCAACATAGTCCAAATTGATCACTTCCGATTCGCCAAGTTTTAACCACATAAAATTTCTCCTCAAAGCCTAACGGTGGCTTTCCATTTGCCTAATCTTTTTTTATCAAAATTCTCCTCTTTCGGAAAAATCGACTAGTACACTTCCAAGGACCCAAGGATCAGGTTGTGAAAAGATTTTGCTAATTCTTTGGGTGAATCTGTTTTTTTTGTGGAAGATTCAAAAACGAGTAAAAAACCATTGTGGATTCCTTCCCATCGGAGGTAAAACTCTCCCTCTGGCATATGATACACTTGGACACTACATTTTTTTGGACCCCAAACAAAATAAGATACTTCGGGATTTTGTGTTTCGTCTTTGAAAAAATAACGGAACTGGGATTGGTTTTCTCTGTCCGTGGAAGACAACCGTAACCATATAAATTCATTTGTCTCGGAAAATAAAATTTTGTATTGGTTCCCGGTTCCAAAAAGGGAAGTGGATTCTTTCAGTTCAAAATTTTCTTTGTTCACCCAGACGGCATGGTAGGTTAGTCGTAGTTCCTTTGTTAGTGGAAGATTTTGTTTTGGTTCTTTTAATGTTTGGTTCTGTTTATCTTCTTTCGGAATCACAACAGGACTTGTTGATTTGCAATCTCCAAACATAAGATGGATCAAAATCAAAAAGAAAAATGGTTTAATGGCCCACTTCATATTCATCTCCTAAATAATTTTGAAAGAGGTATCCATTCTCTGTTTTTTTTTGTAAATACTTCGGTGATAATAAAACTTTTCCACCACCACCAGTTAGGTCTTTTACATAATTAGGGATTGTGATCCCTGAGTGGTGGCCACGAAGTTTACGATAAATCTCTATCCCTTTTTCCATAGGTACAACAAAATCAGAACTTCCAAAAACTTCATCACATTGGTGGAGGTAATAAGGTTTGATTCCGATGGATATCAGTTTGTAATTTAAGTCAGATAAAATTTCAGCGTCATCATTAATTCCAGATAACAAAACGGATTGGTTAAAAACGGATACATGCCCTTCTTTAATCATTCGCATAACATAAAATTTCGTTTCTTCTGAAATTTCATTGGGATGGTTAAAATGAGTGACCATGTAAAGTGGGAAGTGTTTGGAAAACACAGAATTTAAACTTTCGGTGAGCCGCATGGGCATGGTCACTGGGTGACGAGTGTGGATTCGGATTTGGTTCAAATGAGGGATTTGTTTGAGTTCCGAAAGCAGTGTATCCAAAGTCGAATCAGAAAGGGTGAGTGGGTCACCTCCAGAGAGGATCACTTCCCGGAGTTTAGTTTGTGTGCGAAAGTAATCCAAAGCTTTTCCCCATTCCATACGATTGGGAGTTTCTTCTGGATCGGAGACCTTTCGTTTCCGTGTACAAAAACGGCAGTACACCGCACAAACATGAGAGATGTACCAGATCGCACGGTCAGGGTAACGGTGGGTCACACCTTTCACAGGCATATGTGTTTCCTCAGCTAGCGGGTCATCAGTTTCATTGGGTTTGCGAACTAGTTCCCCCGCCCGAGGTAGGATTTGTTTGCGGATAGGACAATGGGGGTTGTTTTTGTCCAATTGTTGTAAATAATAGGGAGTGACTGCAAATTGGAACCTTTCATAGGCGCGTGCAAAGGAATCCCTTTCTTCCTCTGTGAGAGTGATTTCTTTTTCCAAATCCGCTAAGGTAGTGATGCGGTTTTGCAATTGCCATTTCCAATCGGACCAAGTCATGACTTATGACCATACTTCGGTTGACACTATGCCAAGTCCCTCGGATTTTGTTTACGAGTAACGAAATTATGAACTTAGGCATTACAGAAGTAAAAAAAGGGATGATCCTCAAGATTGAGAATGAGCTTTATTCCGTCGTCAAAACAGAATTTGTGAACCCAGGAAAGGGTTCTGCTTTTATCCGCACCAAACTCAAAAACATTGTCCGTGATTCTTCCATTGAAAGAACCTTCAAAGCAGCAGAGAAATTGGAAAGTGTGGATTTGGAACGTCGTAAGATGCAGTATTGTTACGCAGACGGTGACCAAATCATTTTTATGGACGTCAACGATTACGAACAGATCCCTGTTTCAAAAGACTATGTGGAAGACATCCTTCCCTTTATGAAAGAAGAAACACCAGTGGAAGTTTCTTTTTATAATGACAAACCAATTGGAGTCACACCTCCGAACTTTGCTATTTTGGAAGTGACTTACGCAGAAGACGGATTAAAAGGTGACACCACTGGTCTAGCTCTCAAACGAGTGACTGTAGAAACGGGTGGCGAAGTCCAAGTACCGATCTTTATCAAACAAGGGGATACGGTGAAAATCGATCTTCGTGATTTGAGTTACGTGGAGCGCGTTAACAAATAGATTTGGATTTGATCACTTCTTTACAGGAAATCACCAATCTTTCCCATCTCTATTATTCACGGCAGTGGATGTTCGCCACTGCTGGGAATCTCTCTACCCGAGACAACCAAACCCACAACCAATTTTGGATCACGGCTTCTGGCAAACACAAAGGAGAACTAAAAGATTCCGATTTTGTTTGTGTATCGACAATAGATGGTAGTCTTGTCCAAGCAAACGATGGATTAAAACCATCAGCAGAAACATCCATCCACCAAGTATTGTATTCTCAGATGCCTGACGTTGGATCCTGTCTCCATGTCCACACGATTGATTCCAACTTACTGGAGTTTGGTGTTGGAAAAGAAGAAGGATTCAAAGAGATACCCCTTCCTCCCATCGAAATCATCAAGGCTTTTGGGATTTGGGACGAAAAACCGAACCTGACAATGCCCGTTTTTTATAACCACACACATGTTCCCACCATTGCAAATGAAATCAAACGATACTTTCAAAACCATGGGATTCCCAAAGTTCCCTTCCTTCTCATTGAAGGCCATGGCCCAACAGTTTGGGGGAAAACGATCGCAGAAGCCAACAAACACTTAGAAGCCGTTCATTTCCTTTTGCAGGTGATGGCACGTAGGATATGACAAATAAGACCCACGTTTTTATTTTCGGAATTGGTTCTGGAATTGGTGAGGGTCTTTACAATCGATTCCAAAAAGAAAAGGATCCAAACAGTCTTGTATTTGGATTTTCTAGAAAAGGGAAAAAAGAATTATCCACTTTTTCCTTGGAATCATCTGGAACCTATCAGTTTGATGCAAAAGACAACCAAACATTTGTTCAATTTGAATCATTGTTAAATGGTTTGTTTGATGGAAAACCCAAAAATTCTGTTTCAATACTCGTATACTTTGCATTAGGTGATGGAGTCTTTGGTCCAGTTTCGGAACTTTCCGATGTAGATTTACAGTCACATTTGGATTTAAATGTTGTTTCCCTTCTTAAACTTTCCCGCAGTTTTGCGAAACATTTACCAAAATGTTCCGAATCTACCTTTGTATTTTTAGGATCCACTGCTGGAAAACAAGGGTTCCCCGAATCTGCTCTTTATTGTGCTTCCAAACATGCTGTCCTTGGGATCTGCCGGGCCTTACGCGAAGAATGGAAACCATTTGGATCGAAGGTGGTCCATGTAAGCCTTGGGGCGGTCGCAACCGAGATTTGGGACACAAGACCAACATTTGACAAGAAAGACATGATTTCAGTTTCGGACATTTCCGAGTATTTGTGGTGTATTTCGCAGTTGCCAAAATCTATCTTTGTGGATGACTTATCCATTACCCCAAAGAAAGGAATTTTATAGGTCCGATGGAACTCAAGGAATCGATTGTTCTTGTGACAGGTGGCAGTGGCGGGATTGGACGTGAGATCGTGAGAACCTTAGTCCTTGCGGGGTTTTCCGTCTGGAATCTCGACAAAGTTCGTCCGAAAGAACCCATTTTACAAGAGACCTACCGAGAAGTGGACCTATCCGAAACACCTTTTGTGGTCGAAAGGAGTTTGTCCAAAATCCTTATGGAATCTTCCGATATGGGAGAGATTTATGGAATCGTTCATACAGCAGGTTTTGGTGGACCTTATCATCCAATCACGGAAGTATCCATTGAAGAGTGGGAATCCATTTTTCGTATCAATCTCACGAGTTTGTATCTGCTTTCTAAAATTGTACTTCCTATCTTTAAAAAATTAAAATTTGGAAGGATTGTCGCCATTGCATCTTCTTTGTCCATTGTAGGTTCTGGAAATTCGGTTGCTTATTCTGCCTCCAAACATGGATTAGTTGGATTTATCAAATCAATTGCAGATGAATGGGGTAAATTTGGAATCACTGCCAATGCGATTAGTCCAGGATATGTAGATACAAATATGGGTATCCAAGAAGACCAAGTTTCTGATCATAAATCAAAAATCATCAACCAAACACCTGTAAAACGAATCGCAGATCCTTCAGAAATCGCTCGTGTTGTAAATTTTCTTTTGCAAAAAGAATCTGGTTATATCACTGGAGCCAATTGGACCGTTGATGGTGGAATCACAGCCATTTAATTTATGAGAATTTCTCCTCCACACGATCATTTTTTACAACTCACTACCAAAGAAAATTTGGGAAGGTCTTCTGGTATCATCTTACAAAAAGAAGCACTTTCCATCATGAAGACTGTAGAAGCCCAAAGTTCCAGAGAAAATATTGAAGCGGGTCATTTGTTTCGTCCTACAGATTCAAATTTTGAAAAACTCAAAATGGATAGAGAAACGGCCCTCGACCAAATGTGGGAACTTATCGACTATGGGCTCACAACACAACTGTTTGAGATCAAATATGATGCTGATTTAGGTGAGTTACGTCTAGTTCCTTTTTTAGTTGGATTGCCTGGTGGTATGCCTCTTGAGGAACCTTATAAACTATTGATTGGACGTTCAACAGAACATCTATACGAATACATTCAAAACAAGCGGATTTTAACAGAAGATACCTGGCGTAATGTTTTAAACAAACTAGCTGATATTGATTACAAAGAAGAAGAAGGACCAGGCGACGAACTAGACCGTTTACTTGATCCCAAACAATTTCCTCTCCAACCTTCAGCAGAAATGTTAAAACGTTCTCGGGGTCTCATCATTGATGAATTGGCAAAAGAATCAAAGGTAATTGTATTACCTCATATTGGTTTTTATTTTTTACCCGAATCCGAAGCATCTAATTTTTTGAATATTGCAAATGAGTATTTGATGACAAAGGTCGAACCACTTGCCAAAGCATTTGATTCCGAAATTCGATTGGCTCTCGATCGATTGTTTGCACCAGGTTCCGGTGATGTGGAAATCAATGAAGTCGAAATCATTCGAGCCAAAGTTGATACTTTGTATGAATTCAAAGAGATCCTTAAAGAAAATGGATTTTATGCTTTTATTCATAACCTAAAAAAAGTAACAGAAATTGCAGTAAAATTTGCAGAGTTAGAAAAGAAGAAGGAAGTTGATCGATTATTAAAAGTCTACATGAAAATGTTAGACAGCCAATTTGATTTTGATTCAAGACTTCTTCGAATCAATTTAGAAAAAGATGATGAACACAATTTGGTGATCGTTGATTTACTTCGCAAAAACCCAAAAGTTTTATCAGCGGAATGGCATGATGCTGATTCTAAAATAGCTGTATTTGTTAATAATAACCAAAACAATATCAAAGAAATTAATACATTAATTTACCAAAATTATCGATTTACCACCGAACATATCTTATATTTAAAGGCAATTTTAGAATTAAATGAAAAGGAACTCAAACCCATCTTCAAAGATGAAGAGTTTGTGAAGACCTATGGTAAAAACCTACAGGCGGTTTATTTTAATTATATACCTTGGTTTTATAAATTATTCTATTTTTTAGGAATCACACCTATCGTAAACTCTGGTTATGCGAAAGCTAAATCAATTTTAACTTTTTTGCAAATGGACCGCCAGTTTTTATACCAAAAACGTAGGGAAAACTTCTTTAAGAAAAAACTAAGAGAAAGAGAAGAACGAATTGAGAAAGAGAAAAAACAACAGTTAAAAAAAGCTCTTGTGTCTGCGCTTTCAGATGCGTATTTTAATAAAAATTGTTTACCCTCTGTGGATTGGCTTGGAATGAACTATCCTGCTTTTTCTGCAGAAACATTGGAAAAAATGATTCCTGATTTTGCTTTTTTATCCACAACAGGGAAGTCCATTAAACCTCATTCTGTGATACTATTCCCGAATTCTCCTGAATTTGATTCTTTGAACAAAAAACTGAAAGATTTACTCAATCAATGGATCCGTGGCGAAATTGATTCACCACAGGAAGACCCAGAATTATTAGCTCAAATTCGAAGTTTGGTTTAAAAATTAATACCAACGTTTGATTCTAAAATAAACTAACATCAGTAAACCGAGAAGTCCCATTGCAGCAATGGCTGAGATAAAACCATATTCCCATTCCAATGTAGGCATATGTCTAAAATTCATTCCATAAATTCCAGCAACAAGAGACATCGGTAACATAATAGCAGTCATAATCGTTAGAATTTTCATGATTTCATTGGTTTTTCTTGTAGAGATGGCAATATGAGCTTCTAGTGCTGATGAAATAGATTCAATATTGCTATCCACAAGTTCTAAAATGCGAATCGAATGGTCACGTACGTCACGAAAAAAAGCATCTGCTTCATCACTAAAAAAACTATTTTTGATTTTTTCTAAATCTTCCAAAACTTCTTTGTTTTGTAACATTCCTTTTTTGATTGAAAGTAAACTTGATCGTAGACTATACACGTTACTGATATCCAAAGACTTTGCATTGCTAAAAATTTGATCTTCAAAATGTTCGATACGTTCTTCAATTTTTTGTGTGATTGCTAAAGTGTGATCCGTCTCTATATCCAATATTTTATGTACGATAAACTCATATCCTTTGGATAAAACTTTATTATTTGTTTTCCAGTCCTCAATCATATTCCCTATACTGTCTCGATAGTCCAAGGTGAGGGAAATGATTTGGTTTGGAGTTAGGATAAAGTTAAAATTTTTCTGTGTGAGTTGGTTCCGTTCGAAATGGAATCCTCGGAAAATAAAGAATATATAATTGGGAAATTTTTCTAATTTGATACGGCTATTTGGATTTAGAATGTCCTCAATTGTCAATTGGTGGATATTGTGTTTCTGGAATAAAAATGTGAGTTTTTCTTCGTTTTCGGCTGTTAAATGAATCCAATGTTTTGGATGTTTATGAGACAAGGGGAGTGGGGTATCTAATAATACTTCTTCCTTTGAAGAGGGAGTTAGGATGTAATTAAATATAGCAGGCATTAGACAATGTTCCTTAAAAAATATTCTCTGAGTTCTTTTTTTTCAGCACTACAATCTTCCGAGACCACGAATTTTCTTGTTTTGTACAAACCAGAAGCAGTCACCATCGTTTCTTTGATTTTTCCAGCTCTGGAAAGGATCAAATGGAACTTTTCACCTGGTCTTAGGTTTTTTTCCAATTTTTGCAGAATTGAATTATTTGCCCGTTTTCCATTTATCGCTAATATTTCATCATCTAACATTAAATCGATGGATTCGTTGTTTGATTTATGAAGAATTTTTTGAACATAAAGGTTCCCGTTTTTTTCTTTTGTTTTAAACCCAGTATCACCAATTAAATCAGTTTGAATCCGATGGATTCCGATATGGTCTAAATAAACATCTACTGGAATTGGTTTTGGGGTTTCAAGATATTCGTTAAATTCTAATTTTAAATCGACACCCGTAACTTCTTTTGCAACATCAAAAAACTCTTGTTTGGTGAATCCTCGTTGTTTTTCTTTTACAAAAATGTCGTTTAGTTTATGGAATAAATGTCTGATTGTTTTTTTTTCTTTAGATTCCTGTAATAAAAATAAATTCATACATAAAGCAAGGACTCCACCTTTTGTATAATAAGAAACGGTTATATTATGACTATTCCCATTCCTTTTATAATATTTTGTCCATGCTGTGAAAGAGGACTCTTCTAAACTCATCCAAAAATCAGCATCATTGTCCTCCAATGAAAAAATATCAGACTGTAGTTTGCTTAAATATTCCTCTAAATTTAAGAAACCTGCGTGGTATAAAAAATAAGCATCGTAAAAGCTTGTAAAACCTTCTGCAATCCAAAGTTCACGCGTTAAGTTTGGTTTCTGGTAATCAAATGGACCAAGAGCGATAGGACGAATACGTTTGATATTCCAAAGGTGAAAGTATTCGTGGGATAAGAGTTCTAATAATCGTTTGTATTCCTCATCATCATGAATGAGTTCAGGATTAAAATAATTGATACTGGATGCTTTGTGTTCTAATCCACCATAAGCTGGTAAACTTAAATTCAAAACAAATAAGTAGTACTGATTGGGGCTTTCCTGCATCCATTGGATTTGTGTTTCAGTGATTTTTTGTAAATCGTTAGAGAGTTTTGTTTTGAAGTCAAATGAGACGTCTCCTTCGATGAGTAATTCATGTTTGGTGGTGCCAGCTGTAAAAAATACTGAGTTTTTTTTGCTAAGATGGAATGGTGAATCAAAAAGTTCATCAAAATGATTGGAATAAAATTTATGAAAATTATTCTCATCTCTTGGTAAACTTGTGTAAATATTTGGGAAAATTTCAGAGACTTTAAACTCCACTGTGGTTGGTGTATCCAACCTACCTTCTGGGTACAAAAAAAGAGCAGGTGGGTTAATGAATCCAAATTCAGTTTCTAAGTAGTTGGTTCTGACAGTAAAATCTTCAAAAGCATAAATGATATAAGTGATTTCAAATTTTGGAGGGAGGTTGTTTAATTTCCATCGGTGTAAGTCCACCATTTCCCAATCAATGGGTTCATGGTTGTTAGGGTTTATGGCTTCAAATTTATGTAAGTGGGTAACATAATCGCGA
The DNA here is from genome assembly GCF_002812085.1 of Leptospira levettii. Classification (NCBI taxonomy): domain Bacteria; kingdom Pseudomonadati; phylum Spirochaetota; class Leptospiria; order Leptospirales; family Leptospiraceae; genus Leptospira; species Leptospira levettii. Next base: position 189,580 of record NZ_NPDM01000005.1, on the reverse strand, counting down.
ATCATATAAGACCCAGGAGTCCAATTTGGCAAACAAAAACTAATTTGATTTAGATTGGTTTCAACGGTCAATCGCACTTGGTAATAATGTTTGTATAAGTCAAATACGCTAACTTCAAATTGTAATTGCAGTGATGGCTTAGACTCTATCTCCGAGGAGATTGTTTTCCCTTCTAACTCTTTTCCCATAGTACACTATCTTGTTTTATTTTAGTTTTAATCAAATGTTTTCTTGACCAAAAATCTGAAGAGTACTAGAAAAGGCTTAGCTAAGGTATAAGCAAAGGAGGTGGTCCATTTGGATAGTAGTTGTTACAACAAAAGATTTTTGACCCGCGAGGTGGCTGGGCAATAACGCCTGTGCTTTGTTGCAAAACCGACCAGACACAGTCTTTCCAAGTTCCGAATGGGTGGTCTCCTTCGGGCTATTTGCAGTCGCTTGGAAAGTACTTCTTCTTTACACTTCTTTTTCGATCCGAAAGGTTTTTAATAACTCATCTAAAGTATTTGTCACCTGTCCCAATCTTTCTGCATTTTCTGCCATAGAAGAAGATTGGTCTGAAAGTACCTGAGATCCATTTGAAATATTAATTGTCATATTGGCCAATTCGTTGGTTGCTCTTTGTTGTTCTTCTGTAGAAAGTTGGATCGACTTAACTTGTTCTGTGATTTCAACCACTTCTGTGTAAATACTTTCCGTGCGTGAACTTTGGTCTTCTATGAGAGGACCAATTTCATTGGAAGAGATGAAGATGAGTGACACTTCATCTGTGATTTTTTTTAATACTTCCACCAACCTTTCCACTTGTTGGTTCCCACGTTCAATAGAGTCCAATGCCTCTTCGGAAAGTGTATTAATTTGGGATACCGATTCTGCAGATTGGCTTGCTAACTTTGTGATCTCTTCTGCCACCACAGCAAATCCTTTCCCTGATTCACCTGCCCTTGCAGCTTCAATCGCAGCATTTAATGCAAGTAAACCTGTGCGTTTTGCAATATCTGAGATTACATTCGAAAAAGCAGTGATGGTTTTGGATTTTTCTTGGATTTCTCTGATTGCTAGAGATGTTTCCTTTGCCATCGAACGACCTTCTTCTGCATTCTGATTGGCTCGAACGGAAATTTCTCCAAACGTATTCACTTTTTCTAATATTTTTTTCATTAGGTTTTGGATGTCACCTAACGATTGGTGAATGGTTTCTGTATTTTCAACAGCACTTAATACATTGCTATGGATTGTTTCAGAAGAAGCATTTAACTCTTCTACTGTGGCACTTGCTTCTTCGGAAGAGGCTGCTTGGTTTTGGGCTAAATCAGTCAGTTCTGTGATTGTATTTTGAATTTTTTCAGTTGTTTCGCTAATTTTGCCAGATGATTTTTGTGCAATCCGAATTAGTTTTCGCAAGTGTTCGATCATTTGGTTTAAAGTAACCATGATACTACCCAATTCATCCATCTGGTCAATTTGGATGAGGTGCCTTAAATCCCCTGAAGCTACTTTTGTGGTAGATGCATTGATGGATTGGATACGTCGATCCACTAACTTTTGGAAACTAAAGTAAATTGATAAAATGGAAAGAGTGACTCCTAAGATCCCAAGTCCAATGGTCACAATGATGATGGAATTGAGAGTGGATTGGATTTGGGATTTGGGGACAGAAATACGGGCAAACCAAGGATCGTTTTTTTCTATAATGGAGATGGGAACTGCCACATGGAAGTAATCATTAAATTCGTAAATGTTTGTATCATTGTTTTTGATTCGATCATAAAAATAGGGATCTGCTGCTGATCGAAAATCTAATCCTTCTGAAAGGTGGGTAAACCCATCATATAAAACCAAATGATTGTCTGAGATCAGAGTGATTTTGCCTTCCCCATCCGCAAATTTTAGTGAATCTAAATAGGATTTAATAGTTGTTAGACTTATGTCAATTCCTGCAATCCCTATGAATTTCCCATTTCGTAAAATTGGTTCCATGATGGAAACAATGAACATGTCGGTTTTTCCAACCTTATATATGTAAGGTGATGTGATACTGGTTTGTAAGGTGGATTTTGGTTTTTGGTAAAATTCTCCCTGAATGGGATCATCAACATTCTTCAATGGTTCAGAGAATAGTTTATCTCCATCTCGGAAGATATAGGGAATGAATCTACCTGTTCCATCATGGTCTTTTGTGTTTTTATAAAGTGAATCTTTCCCATCAAATGCATTGGGTTCAAAACCACAATACGTCGCAAAAGCAATGTCGTTTTCTTTGTTTAATGATTTAAGATAATTGATTGCATCTGCCCTAGAAATGATATTCCCATTGTCGTAGGATTTACGAAAGGCGAATGTTTTTTTCATAGGTGACTTGAGAGTGTTCGATATGTCACTTGTAACTTTGGAGGAAATGTATTTTGTATCTTCTTCTAAATTATGTTGTAATGTAGATCTAACAACCATCGAAAGGACAATCATGATCCCTGCAATGATGATAGAGATGACAGCCAACGATATCAATATGATTTTCTTTTTGATCGACATAGTTTCCCTACAATCAGGTGACGATTAAAATAGTTTTGGAAATTGTTTTCTCAACTCATTTCTAAAGAAGGTGGAAATTTTTCTGGGTAGGTACTAACACCTAGTCCATTCCCATCGGGATCTTGAAAATACATTGTAAAGTCTGTACGCGAAACGATGGTGATGGATGCCAAAAATTCCCTCCATTCGGCTTCTTTTGAAATTCCCAATGCAAACACCAGGTTTTTGGGTGATTCCCTTTTCCCATCTTCCAACATCAAGAGAATGGAACCAAATTGGATCCAGACAGAACGAATGGATCCGGATTCATAAAAATGTTCTTTTATGAGCTTAGAACCTGGAACCTTCAGATAAAAGGCAGCCAAATGGCTTGGATGGGTTGTTCCTATGGCAATGTGATGGATCATTTTTTTGTTTTCAAATCCCTTTGTAAAAAAGAAACTATCAGGAAATCTATTTCATCGGAGTTTTTCATGAAAAAATCTCTTATCCTTGCGCTCGCTCTCGGGCTATTTTTGGCGAATTGTAAATCCAAAGTGTATACCCAAGAAGAGTGTGAATCTGCGCTTGCAAGTACTTTCACTCAAATTGAGGAAGAAGCTAAAAAGAACCCAGCAGCAGCTCCCGTTCTTGCAGGTTTACAACAAGGCAAACAAAAAATGATCGACCAGTGTATGGAAGGAAAATTTGATCCAAACTGCTTAAAAAATGCTCCAGGAATCGCTGGCATTATGGGCTGTGTCAAAAAATAATTCGCTACCATTACCGGGAGTTTCGATTCCCGGTACCTCACTTTTCTTCTAAAACTTCAAACCCTTTTTTATCCGTATAACAACCGTGAGTTCTGTACGGTCCATCTTCGAAAAAACGAATTTGTTGTGCATAACGTTTTCCTTCCCACAAACATCGTTTGCAAACAAAAGGCATAATGGCCCAATCCTCACATTCTTCTGGACGAAACGTTGGGAAGACACGTAACAATGGTTTGGATATTTCCTCATTTTGATCGGAAAAAACGGAAACACTTCCCAATAGAAAAATCAAAAAAACCAAATACCGGATCATCCATTTAAACTATCGGGATTTTCACAGATTTCCAGGATGGATTTGTGAAAGAAAATACAAATGTAGAATGGAAAGGGGTGGCGTTTGTTTTAATTGGAGCGTTACTTTTTAGCGCCAAAGCGGTAGTTGTTAAATTGACCTATCGTTATGAAATCTCTGCCATTGGATCCTTATTTTTTCGGATGTTATTTGCCTTCCCATTTCTTTTGTGGATGGCATGGTCCGCTGAGAAAGAAACCGATAAACCTTCCTTAACAAAAAAAGACTATTGGAATGTACTCCTTATGGGAGTGGTAGGTTATTATCTTGCTAGTTTGTTTGACTTTGTTGGACTCAAATTCATTAGCGCTGGTCTTGAACGAATCATTTTATTCATTTATCCAACTCTCGTTGTCATTTTATCTTTTTTGTTTTTGAAAAAGAAAATTCACGTTAGGGAAATTTTTTCACTCATTCTGACATATACAGGTGTATCATTGGCATTTGGTCAAGATGTACAATTGGGATCACCTAAGGACGTTAGTTTAGGTGCTTTTTTTATCTTACTTTCAGCGTTAACATATGCGATTTATCTTATGGGGAGTGGGTCCATCATACCTAGGTTAGGTGCAAAAAGATTTACGGCATGGGCACTTATCATTTCTTCCATCGTAGTGTTCCTTCACTTTCTAATTTTTGGAACGTACAAAGAACTCATCCAACCAATCTCATTTTATCTATTGGCCTTTTTTATGGGAACTGTGAACACCGTTGTTCCTGCCGTTTTTGTGTCAGAGGGGATCAAACGTGTGGGAAGTAAAACAGCAGCAATTGTTGGATCCATTGGACCAATGTCGACTTTATTTTTAGCGTATTGGTTATTGGATGAACCAATCACCATCCTACATAGTATTGGAACATTGTTTGTTCTTACAGGTGTTTTTTGGATTAGTACGGGAAAAAAACCAAAAGAAGTCTCTGTTTGAGAGAGAAAATTACTTTCCAATTGTTGATTCAGAGTAGAGAATAAAGGATCTATATGAAATTTAGAATCGTTTTCCTTTCCACAGTTTTGGTCACCTTGTTTGCACAAACGGAACTATCTGCCCAATTTACCTGCGAAGGAACAGCTTGTAGTTTTTTGCCTTCACAACTCACAGAAACAGGAAATGCCACACTTAAAAAATTCGAGAAGGGTTATCTCGACGAAGTATTAAAAACAAATTTAGAAGCAGGTTTTTTGGCCAATGTAGGAGCAAGTAACATTGGAACAGGTACTGTCCGCCGTATCCAAATTGGTGTGAGTGCATCTGCTGCTGGTTATAAAAAAGACGATATCCAAATCCAAGATGATTTAATCAAATACCCAAAACTTCCGAATGTTGGTGGAGCTGTCATACCGTCCATCCACTTGGACATCAACCCAGGTTGGTTACTCGGAACTGATGATGGTAGTTTCCTTCGTCGATTTGGAATTTTTTTGCATGGAATGAATGTTGCTGTCACACAAGACCAACTCCAAACTGCATCGAATAACAAAAATTATGAGGGAAGGATCGCCGTACGCTCGTATGGTGGTATGCTTCGTTACCAACTGGTCGAAAAAGAAGGGTTTTTAATGAACCTCATTACTTGGAATGGGATCAATGTGGGAGTGGGGCATCATGTGATGGAACAGAACATGAGTCTCAGTTATTTGGAAGGGAAAGCCGCTCAAATTGAATTCCAAGGTGTAAAGGGAAAATGGGGTGGTGACACGAATTTTCTTTTTAACACAAAGGTGCAAACAACCAATGTGGACTTACGTACTGGGATTGGACTCTTTTGGGTAGCAAACTTAATCGTGGGGGGAGGTTACAGTTGGAATTCTGGGCATAATTCTGCTTCTCTCTCTCGTAGAGGCCCTTTCATCATTTCAGCCAACCAAGATTTGCCATTGGAACTTCCTAGAGAATACCAGACAGTCCTTGACCAACAACTCCTTGCCCAAAATCCAAATGCCACTCTTGGTTTTCGTGCCAGTGGAGAATCCAATTCGAAACGAGGGATTGGGTATGGGATTGTGGGTTTGGAATTGGACTTGTTCATGCTCAAAGTCATCGCCGAGGGATTGTATGGTGGCAAAGACCTCTACTCAGCAAATTTAGGACTCAAACTCTCATTTTAGAAAACTTCGGGGAAAACCATAAAACCTTGCCGTACTTCGTATCCTATTTACGATATGCTAAGGTCTAAGTTTCAATGAATTTGTTCAAACGTTACAAACGTTCTTTCATCATGGCTTCCCAAGTATTTTCCTTGGGAGTCGTGGTTCCAATTGGGATTGCTCTCATTTTATTTTATGTCGATTTAAGTTCCACTCAGATTAAGACCTTCTTGGGGGCGTCTGTCTTAGCAGCCCTCATCACGTTACTGCTTCCTAGTTTTATTTTCCCGAAAAAACTAGAGTCCATCAAAAAAGGTTTACTCGAACTAGAGTCCCAGTCGGAAAAAAATCCAGAAACGTATACAAAAGTATGGGATACCATTGCGAGAATGCCAGTGATTGGTGCTGCTGTTGGTGCATCTCAGTGGGCACTTGCCATCCCCATCGTTTTTATTCCCGTATTGTACTTACCTGAAACAAGTAAATCGGATGGGTTTTATATTATATGCAGTTTGATTCTCACTGCACTTCTCAATATCATCATCTCATTTGTATTTTTAGAGAAAGCATCTCACATCGTACTCGATGATGATATCTTCCAATCAGAACTCAATGATCGAATCACTCCTTATTATCGTAATTTAAAAAATACCGTACCTGTTATGTTTTCCTTTATGGTAATGGTACTCTCCATATTCCTTTTGATTTATTCTTTTAATGTGAATGCAAAGGCATTGGAGAAAGCGTTTTCAAACCAATTGTATAATTTTAACCAAAGTAATGAAGCAGGGATTAATGTTTATTTTGAAGCAGTCGAAAATACGTTAAAAGACGTTGCTTCTTTGCCATCCATCAAACAGGCACTAGAAACACGAAATTATAAATTAGCGGTGCCTGCTTTGGAAAAAGCTTATGGTGATACGCAATTACTCCTTGAAAATGCTTTTATAGCATCATTTGAGGAAGGAATTCCAATTGTTGCTTCTGGACTTCCTGGCGGAGCAAGTGTTGGTTACAAACTTGTGGCCAATCCCGAAGTTGCCGAAAACATCAAAGCCTCCAAAGAAGGTAAGTCACATGTTGGGGTTGCTGTAAAATCACCATTTAACGGTCAGATTGTGATCATGATCACAACACCCGTAAAAAATGCAAATGGAACTGTTGTTGGATTTGTTGGAATGCCTTTTTTAGTTGGAAAGGCAATGGAATCTTTCTTGAAAAATGTAAAAATTGGGTCCACTGGTTATTCGTTTTTACTCGATCGAGATTCCACAATGGTTTACCATCCCAATCCAAAATACCTAATGAGTAGTTTTAAAGGTTCCGAATTTGAAAAGCTTGCTATGAATGCTGGAGAAACGGATTCCTTTCGTAACCCTTGGGAGGGTTCAACATTTTTACTCCGAAGAAAAGTCAGCACTAAGTATGGATTACAGTTTTTTTCTACCATAGATCTCAAAGAAATTGAAGTAGAAAGTTTGTCTTCTTTGCGTGGTTTAACTGTTATTAGTTTAATTGGATCGATAGTCATCGCACTTTCCATTTATATGTTGTTTTCTGCAAGGTTCCATCCGATGAAAACAATTGGGAAGGTTTTACAAAATGTAGAAGTGGGAGATTTACGAACCAAAGTAAAGTTGGAATCTTCCGATGAATTTGCTCGCCTTTCTCGTGGACTAAATGCAACACTCAAACAAATCATTGAAGTAGTTGGTTCCAACCAAGCATTCTCTGAAGATTTGGCTTCCTCCGCGGAACAAATGTCAGCATCGCTGAATATGTTGTCATCGAATGCGCAAACACAAGCTGCTTCTGCTGAAGAAATCTCTGCTTCCATTGAAGAAATTTCTGCTGCTGTTCAAAATGTTGATGCCCAAGCAGAAGACCAGTTCCGCAAAGTTGATTTTTTGAAAGCAAAAATGGCAGAACTTTCGAGTCTCATTGAAGCTACCGGCAAACAAGTGGGAAAGGCATCACAGGATGTGAATCAAATTTCCGAGGAAGCAAAATTAGGACAATCATCACTTGATTCGATGCGGAATTCCATTTCCAAAATCAGCAATAGTTCGGAAGAAATTGGAAGTGTGATCGAAATCATTAATAATATTTCAGAGCAAATCAACTTACTTGCGTTAAACGCTGCTATTGAAGCAGCAAGAGCGGGGGTATATGGTCGTGGCTTTGCTGTGGTTGCAGATGAAATTGGGAAACTCGCCGAAAAAACTGCCATTTCAATCAATGACATAGGTGAACTCATCCAAGCAAACGAAAAGGAAATTGAAAGTGGTCGAGACACGATTGAAACCACCATCTCTCTCATCCAAAGGATCATCCAGGGTGTGACTTCGTTTGATGAAATGACGGACACCATTGAAAAAAGCACCAAAGAACAGCTCATCATCAACCAAAAGGTAGGGGAAGAGGTGGACAAGGTGAACCAAATCAGCCAGGCGATCCGACTCTCCATGGAAGAACAAAAAAATGCGATTGGGGAGGTTGCCCAAGCTATTTTTAGCATCAATGACCTCACCCAAGGGACTGCCGCAGGCCTGGAAGAAATGACTGCGACTGCCAACGGGATCGCAAACTTAGCGGAAACCCTAAAAAGAAAGATCAACTTCTTTAAAATCTCTTAGATTCCCCCGAAAACTGTCCCCATTTTTGGGGGCAGTGCATTTTTTGGTTGCTTAGAATCTACATATCAAGATTTCTTGATATGTAGATATCTTGGAAATGGCAACAGAAACCCTTCAATCCATCCGCAGTGCCTCACAAATCCTTGCAGCCACGAAAGCGATTTCTGATGAAACGAGGATTCGGATCCTCCATATCTTAAGTTTTGGGGCATTTTCCGTGAATGAAGTGGTGGAAATTTTGGGTATGGGCCAATCACGGATCTCCCGCCATTTAAAAATCCTGACGGAAGCAGGGCTTATCGGTTCGAGGCGCGAAGGCAGTCTGGTTTACAGTTTTTTACCAGATGAAGAGGGATTTGGATTCAAATTCCCATTAGAGCTCACCAAATTATTGTTATCTTATAAAGAAGAACTTCCCTCCAGAGAAAAGGACCAAAAAATGGTTCATCAAATTTTAGAAGCTCGTGAAAAAAAATCGAAATCATTTTTTGATGGAGTTGCTGAGAGTTGGGAAAAATTACAGGAAGAAACCTTACACCCAAAACTCTATCGTTCATGGATTTTACAAGAGTTACCTGTTTGCGAAAACATTGTCGACTTGGGATGTGGGCCTGGGGGTCTTATTCCTTTTTTATTGAATAAAGCAAAACATGTTACGGGAGTTGATAACTCTTCCCGTATGATTGAAAATGCATCCATTCATTTTGCAAAAAATCCAAGTGTGAGTCTAATCCAAACACCTATGGAACATTTGCCACTTTCATCTAACTCCTGCGATGCGGTAGTAGCATCTATGGTTATGCATCATATTTCTCATCCACCTACAGTCTTAGAAGAGATTGTCCGTGTATTAAAACCTGGTGGCGTTTTGTGTATTGTCGATTTAGAGAGACACAATGCGGAATACATGAGAGATAATTTTGCGGATTTATGGCTTGGGTTTGAACCAGAATTATTTGAATCATGGTTATCGAATGCAGGTTTTAAAGTCGAATCCATTGGAGAAATCCAAACAGAATCAAGTTTTAAAATTTTAACAATCAAAGCAACAAAGGAATAAGGAAACAAAATGTCCACAGCAACTGAAACAAAATCGGAACGATTGCCATATAAAGTGAAGGATATCTCTCTTGCAGAATGGGGAAGAGAAGAAATCATTTTGGCAGAAAAAGAAATGCCAGGTCTTATGGCTCTTCGTAAAGAATTCGGAACTTCTAAACCACTCAAAGGTGCAAGAATTTGCGGATCTCTTCACATGACAATCCAAACAGCGGTTCTCATTGAAACCTTGAGCGCATTAGGTGCTGACATTCGTTGGTCCTCTTGTAACATTTTTTCAACACAAGACCATGCTGCAGCCGCTATTGCAAAAGCAGGTATCCCTGTATTCGCATGGAAAGGCGAAACGGAAGAAGAATACTGGTGGTGTATTGAACAAACACTATTTTTTGATGGTGGCAAAGGTCCAAACATGATCCTAGATGATGGACATGACCTAACACATTTTATCCATGAAAAATACCCACAACTACTTGCAGACATCAAGGGTGTTTCTGAAGAAACAACTACAGGTGTGATTGCACTTCATAAAAAATTAAAAGCGGGAACTTTAAAAATCCCTGCAATCAACGTAAACGACTCTGTCACAAAATCAAAGTTTGATAACCTTTATGGTTGCCGTGAGTCACTTGCTGATGGAATCAAACGTGCAACAGACGTGATGCTTGCTGGAAAAGTAGCTCTTGTTTGTGGATACGGAGACGTTGGAAAAGGTTCTGCAGCATCCCTTCGTAACTTTGGAGCACGTGTGATCGTTACTGAAATCGATCCTATTTGTGCACTCCAAGCAGTGATGGAAGGATACCAAGTGCTTCGCGTGGAAGATGTGATTGAAAACGCAGACATCGTTGTGACTGCAACTGGAAATGATGATATCATTACTCTTGAACATATGAAAGCGATGAAAGACGGAGCAATCCTTTGTAACATTGGTCACTTTGACACAGAAATTCAAATGTCACGTTTGAATTCTGAAAAAGGTGTTATTAAAAAAGAAATTAAACCCCAAGTAGACAAATACACTTTCCCAAATGGTAAATCCATCATCGTTCTTGCGGAAGGTCGTCTTGTGAACTTAGGTTGTGCAACAGGCCATCCATCATTTGTGATGTCTAGTTCCTTTACGAACCAAGTTTTGGCTCAAATTGAACTTTATACTACGAAATATGAGTTGGGTGTGTATCGCCTTCCAAAACACTTGGATGAAAAGGTAGCTGCACTTCATTTGGAGCAGTTGGGTGTTCGTTTGACAAAACTCACTCAAAAACAAGCTGATTACATCAGTGTTCCTTTAGAAGGTCCTTACAAACCGGACCATTACCGCTACTAAAAATATTGCCCTTTTTGGTGAATCTGAAAAGGGCTTTGGGAGTTTCTCATGGCGTATGTTGTAACTGAAATTTGCGTTGATTGTAAATACACGAGTTGTGCTGCAGTTTGTCCTGTTGAAGCTTTTCACGAAGCTCCGGACACTTTGTACATTGATCCAGATACTTGTATTGATTGTAATGCCTGCCAATACGAGTGCCCGATTGATGCGATTTTTCCGGACTATGATGTTCCTGAAAAACACAAACCGTCAATTGAAGTGAACGCAAAAGAAGCAAATAAATTCCCGGTAATCGTAACAACAAAACCACCACTCAAAGGTGCAAAATGTTCCGACCCGAGTAAATAATTAACCTTGTGGGTGGATTATGAAAGTAATCGCCCACTTTTATTTTAATCTACTGATCTAATTATATACATAAATATTATGAAATTTGAATATACCAATCCTTCTTCTAAAACCCTCTTAAAGTTACTCAAGGAAAAAATCTTAGTTTTAGATGGTGCCATGGGAACCATGATCCAAAGGCACTCACTTGAGGAGGATGATTTCCGTGGTGACAGGTTTAAGGATTGGCCTGTTTCGATTAAAGGAAATAATGATGTTCTTGCGATCACAAGACCAGATATCATTGAATCTGTCCACTTAGAGTATTTGGAAGCTGGTGCGGATATTATCGAAACCAATACCTTTAGTTCCAACATTGTCTCACAAGCAGACTACAAAATGGAATCTGCAGTAAGGGACTTAAACCTAGCAGCCGTTCAGTGCGCAAAAAATGCAGTCGAAAAATTCAAAGCAAAAACTGGGAAAACAGATGTTTTTATTGCAGGTTCGATTGGACCAACTGTCAAAACAGCATCTCTCTCTCCTGATGTAAATAACCCTGCATTTCGTGCTGTCACCTTTGATGAATTAGTTGATTGTTTCCATGAACAGGTATCTGCATTACTCGATGGTTGTGTGGATTTATTATTACCAGAAACCAATATCGATACTTTGAATCTAAAGGCATGTATCTATGCCATTGAAAAGGTATTTGAAGAACGAAACATTCGTATCCCAGTGGTCCTATCGGTTACCATTACCGATGCATCTGGTAGAACCCTTTCTGGTCAAACGGGTGAAGCGTTTTACATTTCCATCAAACATGCAAAACCACTTGCTGTTGGAATCAACTGTGCGCTCGGTGCAGGTGAGATGCGTCCTTATATTGAAGAAATATCTCGTGTTGCTGATTGTTATGTATCTTGTTACCCAAATGCAGGCCTTCCAAACGCATTTGGTGGGTATGACCAAACACCAGAAGAATTTGGTGGTTGGATGAAAAATTTCGGTGAAGCAGGATTTTTAAACATCGTTGGTGGTTGTTGTGGTACCACACCTGCTCACATCCGTGCTGCAAAAGAAGCCGTTAGTTCGATCAAACCTCGTTCCTTAAAAGAACAACCAAAACTCAGTGCCTTTGCGGGACTCGAACCTCTTAAGCTTACCAAAGACCAAGGGTTTATCAACGTTGGGGAAAGAAATAACGTCACAGGTTCTCCGAAGTTCAAAAAACTCATCTTAGATGGAAATTTTGAAGAAGCAGTACAGGTTGCCTTACAACAAGTACAAGCTGGTGCCAATATCATTGACATTAACTTTGATGAGGCGCTTCTCGATGGAGAAGCTTCGATGACAAAGTTTTTGAATTTAATCGCAGGGGAGCCGGACATTGCCCGTGTTCCTTTTATGGTTGATTCCTCCAAATGGTCAGTTCTCCTTGCAGGACTTAAGTGTATCCAAGGGAAACCCATCGTAAACTCAATCTCCCTTAAAGAAGGGGAAGAAGTATTTTTAAACCATGCACGCACTATCCAAAGATTTGGTGCGGCAGCAATTGTAATGGCTTTCGACGAACAAGGACAGGCGGCAACCAAAGATGACAAAGTCAGAATTTGTAAACGTGCTTATGACTTACTTGTTTCGAAGTTAGACTTTGAACCTACGGATATTATATTTGATCCAAACATCCTTACGGTTGCAACAGGGATTGAAGAACATAATAATTATGCTGTCGATTTTATCGAAGCGACTCGTGAGATTAAAAAGGTTTGCCCAGGTGCGAAGGTATCTGGTGGACTTAGTAATATTTCCTTTTCTTTCCGGGGGAATAACCCTGTTAGGGAAGCGATGCATTCCGCCTTTTTGTACCATGCTATCCAAGCAGGAATGGACATGGCAATTGTCAATGCAGGGATGTTAGAAGTTTACGAAGAAATTCCGAAAGACTTACTCGAGTTAGTGGAAGATGTTTTACTGAATCGAAGACCAGATGCGACTGAACGATTGATCGATGCTGCTGGAAGTTTCCATGGTGAAGCAAAAGTTCAAAAAAAGGATGATGTTTGGCGCAGTGGATCAGTAGAAGAAAGACTCACACATGCTCTAGTGAAAGGGATCGACGAATTTGTAACCCAAGATACAGAGGAAGCAAGGAAAAGTTTAGCAAAACCTCTTGATGTCATCGAAGGCCCTCTCATGAACGGGATGAAGGTGGTAGGGGAACTTTTTGGTGCTGGTAAAATGTTTTTGCCACAAGTGGTAAAAAGTGCGCGGGTAATGAAAAAGGCTGTCGCATACCTCATGCCATTTATGGAAGAGGAAAAACGAAATCAAAAAGACGAAAGTAAACAAGCAAAATTCCTCATCGCTACTGTAAAAGGTGATGTTCATGATATTGGGAAAAATATTGTGGGTGTGGTACTCGCATGTAACAATTATGAGGTGATTGATCTTGGTGTCATGGTACCTTGCGAAAAAATATTGGAAACTGCCAAAAAAGAAAATGTAGCAGCCATTGGCTTATCTGGTCTTATCACACCATCTCTAGATGAAATGGTTTATGTGGCAAAAGAAATGGAACGATTGGAGTTTAAGGTACCTCTTCTCATCGGTGGTGCTACCACTTCTCCTGCCCATACGGCGGTGAAAATTGCTGAACAATACTCACAACCTGTATTACATGTGATGGATGCGTCTCGTGTAGTGAATGTGATGAATAGTGTCTTAAATCCTCAAACATCAAAAGAGTATGCGAAAACCATCACGGAAGAACAAGCTCGGATTCGCGAAGAGTTTTATTCCAGAGAAAGTGAGCGTAATATCCTTCCAATTGCGGATGCCATCAAAAACAAATTTGTAGCAGATTGGGATTCTTACACTCCACCAAAGCCAAGTTTTACGGGCGTAAAGGTTATTGAAAATGTTACATTAAATGACTTGTTACCATTCATTGACTGGTCACCTTTCTTTTTGGCTTGGGAATTAAAAGGGCGTTTCCCTCAAATTTTGAAAGACCCAGTGATTGGTAAAGAAGCCACTTCCTTGTACAATGATGCCCAAAGTATCTTAAAAGAAATGTTGGAAAATCCAAACCTCAAACCGAGAGCTGTTGTCGGTATGTTCCCAGCTGTTTCCCATGGGGAGATGGTGGAAATTTTTGAAGATGAAACCAAACAAAAATCATTGGGATTTTACCCAATGTTACGCCAACAAACAACAAAAATGTCAAACCAGCCTAACTATAGTTTGGCGGATTTTATCGCTCCAAAAGAAACTAACAAAAATGATTATATTGGTTATTTTGCAGTCACAGCAGGCCACGGTATTGAAGAATTAGCAAAAACCTATGAAGTGAAACATGATGACTACAATTCGATTTTAGTGAAAGCATTAGCGGATCGTTTTGCAGAAGCTTTTGCGGAATACATGCACCATAAAATGCGAGAAGAGTGGGGTTTTGGAAAAGACGAAAATTTAACCACTGAAGATTTGATCCGTGAAAAGTATCGTGGGATTCGTCCTGCACCTGGTTATCCTGCTTGTCCAGACCATACAGAAAAACGCAAAATTTGGAAACTTTTGGATGTCGAAAAAAATGCAGGCATCAAACTCACTGAATCTTGTGCAATGTGGCCTGCAAGTAGTGTGAGTGGGTATTACTTTTCACACCCTGAAGCGCGTTATTTTGCAATTGGGAAAATCAACGAAGACCAAGTAGAACCTTACGCTAAAATGAAAGAAATGGAAAAATCTGAAGTGGAACGTTGGTTGTCTCCGATTCTAAACTACGACCCATCCAGGAAGTCTAAAGGATAAAACCTCATACAAATGATTGTTATATTCTAACAATCATTTGTGATGGATGGGCTAAAATGGAGATCACTATGGTAGATTCAAAATCTTCTCACGCGCATGGATGGAAATCAGTAACAAAAGGGAAACTTTCTTCAGGGTTTCCTTTTCATCCAAAACTTGCCGAGTGGCTTTCCACCTACACAACCATTCCCAAAGAGGCGGAATTGGAAATCTTAGAAGTCAGTTGTGGGGAAGTAAGTTGTCCGACTGAAGAAACCTTGATTGTATGGAAAGAACAGAGAGAACCATTCATTCCTTCTTCACTTCCACTTGGAACACAGAATGAAGAAGTTTCGTCTAACGAAGATTCTATGCCAATCTACCAAAGTCATCAATTTCGTATTTCACGTAAAAAAGAGAATATTTCCAAAATGGATGTGGATTTATCTTGGAAACGGTTTGTACAAAGTCCGAATTTCTGAAGAGATGACACTTTTTGCATTGACTTTCGATTTCAGAAATTAGTATAAAAACCAAAATAGGAGATTTAACTTGAAACAATTTACTTTTATAACCATTGGTATTTTAGCTCTATCAATCATGCACTGCGCCACAGCAAGAGTTGTTAATTCCAGGCCAGGTGAAGGTGGAACCGTGGCACTTACACAAGGGTTATTAAAATCAGCAGAAGCCAAAGAAGAGGCAAATCGATTCATGGCAACCAACTGCGGAACAAAACAAGTTAAAATTCTGCAAGAAGGTGAAGTTGTAGTAGGAAGTACAACGAATGTAAATCAAAATACAAATATGAATGCGCAACGAAATAATAATGGTTTTGCAAAATCAAATACAAATGTTGCGATTCATTCAACCCAAACATCGAACACTAGAAACGTTACGGAATGGCAGATTGAATATGCTTGCCAAGAATAATTCAATTTTTCATTTTAAGATTCTTTTTTGAAAAGGTATACGTAAGTGATCTCTCTAATTTTGAATATGATTGAAATTTTAGAGATTGAATGAAAAGTTCCTTTAATAGAATAGGATAGCAAGTGCGTATAACTTTAATTAACATTTTTGCTACCTATTTTAAGCTAATTTCGAGTTTTAGGAATGTAGATTTTTAAAATTTGTTTAGGATTAAGTAAAGAAGTCATTTTCTGAAATTCCCATAAGACATGTTATGAATCAAATCCTATTAGAAGTTGTTCCACGTGATGTATCTATTGTATTACAGGAAGTAGGATTTGTAAAAAATAACTTTCACCAAATCACAGGCATTAACATTCCCGATTTGTTACGTTTTGAAAATAGAAGTTGGGATGTTGCATCCGTGGTTCGACCAGTTTTCCCTAATGTCATTCCACACATTCGTGCGATTGATTTTGACTTAGACAATTGTGAATCTTTGGTAAAAACTCTCCAACAACTCCAAATTGCCTCAGTGGTTGTGATCAAAGGTGATCCACCGACTGATATGTCAAAACAAGTTTACCCAACAACATCGGTTAAACTCATTAAAAAACTAAAAAAAGAAATACAACACCTGAAAGTGTATGCCGCCATTGACCAGTACCGCGTTGGAATCAAAGACGAATTTGACTACATAGAAATGAAGAAAGATGCAGGAGCCGATGGATTTTTGACACAACCTTTTTTTGATATGAGACTTGTTGATATATTCTCTGAAAAACTGAAAGGGACAGAAGTATACATCGGTGTAAGTCCCGTGGTCACTGAAAAATCACAAAGTTATTGGGAATCAAGGAATCGTGCTTATTTTCCAAAAGAGTTTCGTCCGAGTTTGGAATGGAATGTGAAGTTTGCAAAGGACGTACTCACATATTGTTCAGCGAATGGAATGAATGCGTATCTCATGCCAATCCGTATCAATTTGGAAGAGTACTTACGTCGGATTTTTGATTGAGAAAGTCGAAGTGGATCTATTTTATGATTTTCCGTTAAAATATCACGGTAAGAAATACACTTACTTTTAATTTTATTGGACAAATCTGCAAAGGAAATTGAATATCATAAATTACCCGTAAAAAGCATCAGGAATTAAAATGAAAAAATTAAATATTCTTTTCTTTATCTTAATAACACTTGTTTTGAGTCACTGCATCACATATCCTAAAAATGATTTTCCGATTTACAACCCTGCAAAAATTGATAAGAAAATTTCTGGGATTAATTTCGTAGTTTCCTATAAACCTTATGATGCATTTGGTAATCTCTATAAGATAAATCAAAATGTTCACCTTGCTAATAGACAAGCTTTTACTCAAATTATTTCTAATTGTAATTGTATGAAAGATTTTAATTTATACATTGAAGGATTAGATGATCTTAGCGAATTAAAAGGCAAAAATTTAGTTAGAATTGAAATAACTACTAAACCAATCATCAATGCCAAATTTATAACTTCAACTTTTCTATTTGCAATAACTGCATTCCTTTTCCCTACAATCGATGACATTTATGCTAAGACCGAATTTATCGCATATAGCCAAGGTAAGGAAATTAAAAGATATACTTATGAAAATGAAATTGTTGAAATAAGAGGCCTTTTAATATTATTTGTTAGACCCTTTACAGAAAATAATTATATTACAAATTTAAATGTTCCTGATAATTTTTTGAACGACATTTATAGAGATAAACTCTACCCAATGGAATTAAAGTAAGATAATTAAATCGATCTTTAACTTTTTTCTAATGTTTTAATCAAAATCGCAAAACATTAGTTTAATGCCAACTCCCAGAAATATTGGCACTTCAGTTTATCAAAGTGTCAATAGATGCTGAAATCCTTCCCCTATAGGAAGTCGTTTCATTCTTACCAATCAATTTGGAAAGTTTGGAATTAAAGAAACGATTGAGTTCCGATAGATTTTTGGAAGGGGGGTTGGAATTTTGTCCCTTTACTGGTTCGTACGACTAGGAGTGACTGGCATATAGTACTTGAGGCCTAAGTTTCCTTGGATCTCTGGAGCCCAAAGTTCGTCGAGTGTGCGACCTGCTTCTCTCGCATTGATGGGAACTTTCACCATACCTTCAAACGTAATATTGCTATTGGAAATACTGATCCCTGGAGTCACATACACTTGCCTTCCTACGAAGTTTGTACGCGAAGGTTCCTGTGCACGGATAGAAGTGTTAAAACGATTGGTGTAATCAGATGATTCAAACCTGTGCAATTCAGAAAGTTGTAAAAACAATTCCCAACGTGAATTTTTAATAAAGGAAAATAGATTCCTGTTGAGTCGGTATTTGATTCGCACTTTTGACTCTGCTACATCTACATACCCATTGGATCCTTGGTTGAGTGACATACCAATGCTTAGTCCTAAATCAAGTGTGAATCCATTTCGATAGTACACATAAGTTACATTCGGTTGGTATGATAAAAGAGTCGCATTGGAACGTTCTGGCCTCACATCAAAATTCCCTTCAGGATTTCGGTAAGGGTTTGAGGTAGAAAAGGGGATCACGGGAGAAAAAATCTGAATCCCAGCCATAGGGTCATTCGATTTAGAAAAATCAGAATTGGATCCTAATTCGAGTTCCTTAGGGAAACGAAAGGGGATTAGTATCGCCAAATTTCCGTTATGTGAATTGCCAACTTGGAAAAGGGACGAACGAGGATCAGTAAAGGAATAACTAGAAAAAAACGGAAGTCCTTGTGCTAAAATGGTGACACTCGCCATACAGACGAGAAAGGAGATGAGAACTATCTTTTTTAGCATCTAAAAGCATTTCTGCCTGATTTTCCTTTGTTTGGCAATGAAATTTGCTTTCTTCTCTGTCTTTTTTTGTTATAAGTGAGACCGATGAATCAAAACGATACGAAAGTAGAACAATTTGGACCTTGCACCATCCCAAACCCAGCGGGTTATGATTATTGGACAGTGGACAATTCCGTTGTCCTGTTCCAAACCATCTTTTCTGGAGCAGAAGATGCCAAAAAAACGGTTGAGACAAGCCCTGTATTTTTTGAACAAGCTGGCCCAAAAGAAAAAATCTACTTTAAACCAGAAGAGGTCACAGCAGGCATCGTGACTTGTGGTGGGCTTTGCCCAGGCATCAATGATGTGATTCGTGCTCTTGTGATGGAATTACACTATCGTTACAAAGTTCCGAGGATCCTTGGATTTCCATTTGGGTATGAAGGTCTTGTGAAAAAGTTCGGTCACAGACCAATTGAACTCACACCTGATAAAGTGGCTCATATCATGAATTTTGGTGGATCCATACTAGGTTCGTCACGTGGGAACCAAAAGATCGAAGAGATGGTGGATACATTATTTTTATATGGAGTGAAGATGTTGTTTTGTATTGGTGGAGATGGGACTCTCAGAGGTGCCCAGGCCATCCAAGAAGAAGTAAGAAAACGAAAAGAAGACATCGCCATTGTTGGGATTCCAAAAACCATAGACAACGATATCAATTATGTCCAAAAAACGTTTGGGTTTTCGACTGCATTTAGTAAGGCGGTGGAAGCAGTCAACTGTGCACATGAAGAGGCCAAAGGGGCACCGAATGGAATTGGCCTTGTGAAACTGATGGGTCGACACTCTGGGTTCATTGCCGTGAACTCTGCTTTGGCTTCTAAAAATGTGAACTTCGTCCTGATCCCAGAACAAGATTTTGATTTAGAAGGTGAAGGTGCATTTTTACCTGTTTTGAAAGAGAGAGTGCAACGACGAGGGCATGCTGTTGTTATCATCGCTGAAGGAGCGGGACAAAAGTACTTTGAGGACAAAGGTGAAAAGGACCTATCAGGGAATAAAAAACTCGCGGACGTTGGTGTGTTTATGAAAGAGAAAATCACCGAGTACTTCAAAAAAGAAGGTGTGGCTCTCAATCTTAAGTACATCGATCCAAGTTATATCATTCGTTCTGTTCCTGCCAATGCTGAGGATTCCGTATTTTGTGGCTTCCTTGCACAAAACGCAGTGCATGCCGCTTTTGCAGGTCGTACTGGTTGTGTTGTGGGGATTTGGAACAATGTATTCACTGTGATGCCAATCTCACTTGCGATTGCAGAACGAAAGGTGTTACGACCGGAACGGAGTACATTATGGAGAGCACTCCTTGCTTCCACAGGGCAACCAAATACCATGAAGGCGAATGGCTGAAGGTATCCCTTCAGCTATTCTCTACTTTTTTTTGGAACTTGAGGATATTGTCCCTGATCTCTTCTTCTTTTTTGTGAAGTTCCTTTAGAAACTCGGTATCCAAAATCATTTCTGGTTTTTTGATGAACTTACTTTCATCATAATTGTCAATTTCGTATAACAGATCTTCAATGTTTGATTCCACTTTGACCAAACTTTGGATCGATTCCACTACCTTTTTATTCACAAATAGGATTTCTTTGAATCGTAATATATAATGTTGGAATCTGTTTTCGCGGATCATGGCTTGCCTTTGCATTTCCTTGACCACTTCGCGTTCTTTTAATACTTCTTTTTTTTCGACAAGGATTTGGTTTTTGAAGATACGGATTAAGTTTTCCGTCTCTAATTTATAATTTTCAAAACTACTATTGTGGTTGTTTTGAAGGTCTTCCATTTGTTTGCGAAATTCTTTTTCTCGCAATCTGTCTTGTTCTTTGCGTAATTTGTCAGATGTTTGGAGTGCGTTTTTAACTCGTGTTTCAATTACAGCATCTAACATCGCTTTGTGCAGTTTGTCCAATCGGAGAAACACTGCCATTGCATATAGAATGCGTCTCATAAATTCTCCTTTATCTTTAGTTTAGACGGATGATAAAGAGAGAAAGGTCATCATGTGGTTCCGCTTCTCCCACAAATTCACTTACTTTTTGTAAGATTGCTTGCCGAATGACTTCTGGTGGGTCGTTGATATGAGATAGAATCACAGACTCAAGTCTCTCTTCTGAAAAGAGTTCTTCTTTCATATTCATCGCTTCTGTCACACCATCGGTATATAGTACTAATAAATCACCAGGCATATAGCTCACTGTATGTTCCGAAAATTCGCATTTGCTAATTCCCATCGGTTGGCCTTTGCCTGATAAGTGTTGGATTTTATGGTGTTTTTTGCGATAGATGATTTGTAAATTATGACCAGCAGAGGAATAGGTTAATTCTTTTTTTGTCATGTTGATACGTACAAGCATCGCTGTGACAAACATTAGGAAACCAGATTTATCTTGTAAGACTTCATTTGCATTGAAAAGTGCCTCACTCGTAGAAGTTGTTTTCGAAACTTCCTGTTGTAACACTGTTTTGGAAAATTCCATGAAGAGTGCTGCTGGAGTTCCTTTTCCAGAAACATCTGCGATGATGACTGATACTTCTTCTTTTCCATGTACCACCATATCATAAAAGTCTCCACCAATTTCACGTGAGGCTTGGTAGTAAGTATCAAATTCGAGAAGTGAGTATTGCTTGGGAATGATTGGCAGTGAGTGTTTTTGGATCATGGCAGCGACTTGCATGTCACGATCGATGTTTTTCAAACGTTCACTTTGGATCTTCACTTGTAATGCTGTATAGGCTTCACCGACTTGATTTGTCAGAGTACGAAGGATTCGAATGTCCATTTCGTCAAAACGAGTACGAGATGTTTTGTCCGAAACAACAAGAGAACCTAACCATTCTTTGTTTTTTAGAATGGGAAGTAAAATCATACTGTGTTGGAAGAGACCCCTATGAGTGAGTTGCATCCCTTGTGGTGAATTGGCAGTAATGACCTTAAACCCTTTAAACATCCAATCTGATTTATCATTGAAGAGAAGTCCGACCACATCTTCGTCTTGGATTTGATCGGAAAACCCCTTGGACTTGGATCTTGGTAATCCTCGTTTTTCAATCTTTTCAAAGTTGAGACAAACTCGGTCTACTTGTAACACTTCGGAAATTGTTTTGACGGCAAGGTCCATAAATTCATCTGAACTTTGGATATTGGCAAGTGCTTGTGAAATTTGGAAAAGGCAATTGAGTTCGTTGGCTCTTAAATTTAAATTATCAATCAGAAGACGGTTTTTGACAGCAATGGCTGCTAAGTTTGAAAGGTAACGTAGGATTTTGATATCGGTTTGGGTGAAGTCACGATTGTCGAGTGAGTTGACTGCCTCGAGTACACCTTGTACTTCACCTTGAGCTATCATTGGCACACAAATTAAATTTCGAGTTACATAGCCAACTTTTTGGTCAATTGCTTTGAAGATCCTCGGGTCATTTGCTGCATCGTTTACGATTTCTGGTTGTAGTGTTTCGAGCACCATACCCGCAATACCCTTCCCCCTAGGAACTGTTAAGTGGGCAAGAGATTCTTCTTTTAAACCACTAGTTGTATTAAAGACAAGTTGGTCATTTTCTTTGTCGTAGAGGAGTAGGGAGGAACCTTCCGTATGTAACACATCACGAGTGATCCCCATAATTTCACTGAGAAGGGTGTTTAGATCTTCTTGTGAATTGATTCGACTCGTTATATCTGAAATCAGACTTAATGTTAAAAGTTTCGTA
Source organism: Leptospira levettii (assembly GCF_002812085.1). Classification (NCBI taxonomy): domain Bacteria; kingdom Pseudomonadati; phylum Spirochaetota; class Leptospiria; order Leptospirales; family Leptospiraceae; genus Leptospira; species Leptospira levettii. The sequence goes on along the minus strand of NZ_NPDM01000005.1, from coordinate 167,209 downwards.
GGCATCCAAATCTATCCTTGTTCGATCAAACTTCCTATCCCTTGGTTAGTCAAAATTTCAATTAAGACGGAATGGGGCACTCGACCATCAATGATGTGGGCTCGTTTGACTCCAGAATCAATCGCACCCAAACAACACTCTACTTTTGGTATCATGCCACCAGAGATCTGTCCAGTTTTTATGTAACCATGAATGTCGACTTTTTTGAGTCCCGTTACCAATTGGCCATCAATCAAGATTCCAGGTGTGTCTGTGAGTAAAATGAGTTTGTCTGCATGGAGTGCCTGTGCAATTGCTCCCGCCATGGTGTCGGCATTGATGTTGAGAGTTTGGCCTTCTTTTGACATGGCAACTGGGGATATGATCGGAATAAAACCTTCACGTTGTAAGGTGAGAATGATATTGGGATCAACGGAAGTGATTTCTCCCACAAGACCTAGATCTACTTTTTGGGTTTTCCCATCTTCGGATTCCACTTCCATCAGGTATTTTTCTGCAATGGCAAGACCACCATCTTTCCCCGAAAGACCAACAGGTTTTCCTCCTTTTTCTTGGATGAGGGATACAATTTGTTTGTTTACTTTTCCCGTAAGAACCATCTCTACCACTTCCATAGTGGCCTCATCCGTCACACGATGGCCTCGGATGAATTGGGTATTGAGATTTAATGATTTGATGAGAGAATTGATTTCAGGGCCACCACCATGTACCACCACAGGATTAATGCCTAAATACTTGAGTAAAACAATGTCTTCTGCAAAGGAAGCTTTGAGTTCTTCCTCCACCATGGCTGCTCCACCATATTTGATGACGATGGTTTTTCCAGAATATTTGATCAAATAAGGAAGTGCTTCTAAGATATGATTGATTTTTTCTGATTGGTGGTCCATAAAAGTCCTCATTTATGATAATGAATTTTAAAGCCGCCGTTGTGCAAGTCACAAGTACAGCAAGAGTTTCAAATAACCTAACCAAGTGTAGGCAACTTGTGGAAGGTGCGGCTAAGGCCGGTGCCAAAGTCATAGGTCTTCCTGAAAATTTTTCCTTTATGGGAAGTGAATCGGAAAAACAAAACCTTCTTGGCCAAATTGAGGAAGAAACCTTTTCCTTTTTAAAAGATACCGCGATGGACCTTGGGATTTATCTTTTGGGAGGAGGATTCCCCACAAAAGCACCTACAGGAAAAGTGTTCAACACGGCGGTCATTGTAAATCCCAAAGGTGAGGAAGTGTTCCGTTACCATAAGGTGCATCTCTTTGATGCAGTTGTGGGGGATGGATTCCCATACAAAGAATCCAATCACACCGAAGCAGGAGAAAAAGTCCCCGAAGTGATTCCTACAGAATATGGCAACATCTCCTCTGCCATTTGTTACGACCTAAGGTTCCCCGAACTTTTCCGTGCCTTATCCAAACAAGGTGTTGATTTGTGTTTTTTACCAGCGGCATTTACAGTGCCAACAGGAGAAGCCCATTGGCATGTTCTCCTTCGGGCAAGGGCCATCGAAAACTTGATGTATGTTTTGGCTCCAGGCCAGACAGGAACACATGATCCTCATGGCAAACGAAAGACCTTTGGCCACTCACTCATCATCTCTCCATGGGGAGAGATTTTATCGGAGCTCGATTCCGAAGAAGGATTTGCCATCGCCGAGATCGAAATGGATCGATTGTCTGAGATCCGTTCTACTTTACCGAGTTTGCACCACCGAAGGTTTGGGATTTAGAAAAAAGATTTCTTTGTAGCAGAAGATTTTTTCATCAAAAGAAAGTCCTTCATCACTTTCTCAGCTGCTTTTTGTTTTTCCATGTGTACAAAGTGTCCGCATTCCGAAAACAGTACAGCTTTTACATGAGGTGTCGTTCTTTCTAATTCCATCACATCCTTACCTGGAATGATAGGATCTTCTTCCCCACGCATGATGAGTGTTGGCACTTGGTTCCCAAATACGATAGGTCGTATGTCTGTACGGTCGAGCATCTCTAGGATCATGAGGATTTGCCTTGGGTTCAAACATTCAAATTGTGGGTTGTATTCTTTTAAGAATTGTTTGATGTCTTCTCTTGCATGGAATGCACTTGAATCATATACCCCATAGGAAAAACCAATCTGTAAGGCTTTTGGTAATGATTTCCCAATCTTAAAACCAAGGTCAAAAAATGTACCTAAATTGGCACGTAGTCCCATCACTCCAATTTTTAAGATACCTGGCACAGGACCATGTACATAAGGAGCAATGGCGATCACTTGTTTGATGCGTTGTGGGAAAAGGGACGCAATGGCAAGGACTGCCATTCCACCTGTGGAATGGCCAACGAGTGTGATGTCTTTTTCTCCTGCAGACGCCCAAATCCCTTGTGCCTGTGTTTCTAAAAAATCCTGGAGCGTAAGGCCTTTTTTTTGGTCAAAAATTTCAGCTGGGTAATGACCAACTAAGTCGAGTTCAATGACATCGCCCAATTGGCGAAAAAAAGGAATATTGAGTCCCCAATACCCTGCGGCAGAACACCATCCTCCAACGAGGACAATGGTTTCCTTGGATTTTGGATTCAGGGATTTATGCCGAACGTATGTTAGTCTGTGGTTTTTCCAATTATATGTTTGTCTTTCTGACATATGGTCCTCTAGTCTTCAATGATACGAGGGAAGGATCCCAAAATTTTAGTCACTACTTCATAGTTGATGGTTCCAGTCCATGTGGCATGGTCATCTGCCGAGATCACTTCATTCCCTGACTTACCTAAAATCACAACGTCGTCTCCAATTTTTGCCTCTGGAATATGAGTGATGTCAAGCATACTCATGTTCATACAAATTCTACCTAAAATTTTAGCTCGTTCACCATGAATTAGCATGTAACCATGGTTAGATAATTTTCTGTCTAGACCTTCATAGTACCCAACAGGTACAACAGCAAGCCTTGTTTCATGAGTGGTTTTGAATGTGGATCCATACCCCACAAAGGTTCCTGGGTTTAGGTTTTGGATATGTTGGATTTGTGTTTTCCAACTGAGAGCCGGTTTTAACATCCCCACATCTTTTTTCATGAGAGATAGTGAAAGTTTGGTTTCAAGACTTGGCCAAAGTCCATAAAGAGAAATCCCAACTCTTACCAAGTCCATTCGTGCTTCTGAAAATAACATTGCGGATGCAGAAGAGGCACAGTGACAAATGAGATCGATAAACCCATGTTTTGCGAAAGTGTCAATTGTATCTTGAAACCTTCCCAGTTGCAACATGGAATAACTATGTTCAGTAAAATCTTCCGTACTCGCAAAATGGGTAGCAATCCCAGAAAGAGGGAGTTTTTTTTCTGCAATTTCTTTGGCGAGGACTTCCGCATTCTGGAAGGGGATTCCCAAACGGCTCATCCCGGTATCCACCTTTAAATGGATTTTGGGAGTGGGGGAAAGTTTGGCCAAAATTTCCATTTCTTCCACACGAGAAACCATCACCCAAAAGTTTTCATCTGCAAGTTCTGCTTTTCTTTCCTGTAAATTGGGAATACTTCCCATGATAAGGATGGTCGCTTTGGCAAACACTCGGCGAATGGAAATCGCTTCTTCCAGTGAATTAACACCCAAATAATCAGCACCTGCGTCAAGGGCAATGGATGCGGTAGCAAGTAACCCATGTCCGTATGCATTGGATTTTATAATGGCAGTGAATTTTGTTTTGGAACCAATGAGTTTGCGAAAAAGAGCAATGTTGTGGCTAAAGGCAGAACGAGAGAGGTAAATCCGAGAAGATTGCACGGTCCCATTTTTTTTTACTTTTCTCTTCTGTCGCTTCAGATATTTCTATTTTTACATGTCTGAATCTCCATCTGTTTTCCCTTCCTTCCCAAAATTTTCCAACTGGAAAGGTATTTCCGAGTATTTCCCTGTACAAAAAGAATCGGTTTGGTTGAACTATTGTGGTACCACCCCTGTTTCGACCTATGCCATTGAAATGATGAATGTGTACTTACAAGAGTATGCAAAAATGGGAATCTTCACTCCAAATTTTTCGGAACCTTATATCAAAAAAGAAATTCGAGGGTATCTTTCAGAAATTTTACACTGTGACCCCACAGAGATTGGTATTGTACATAACACCAGTGAGGGGATGAATTTTTATTCTCATAGCATCCAAATTCCTAAAGGGAATCGGATTTTGGTTTTGGAGAACGAATACCCAAGTAATGTGTATCCTTGGGAACATTGGCAAAACAAAGGTGTCACATTAGGTTTTGTCAAAGTAGGGAACACTCCCAATGAATTTTTAGAAAACCTAAAACTAGAACTCGAAAAAAAGGATGTTTATATCCTTAGTATATCACCTGTTCATTGGTGTACGGGAGTTGTGTTTGATATGGAAAGTGTTTCCGCCTTATGTGAAAGTTTCGGAACCAAACTTGTGATTGATGGAAGCCAAGCCGTTGGTCATATCCCACTCAATTTTTCCAAAATCAAAGTTTCCTTTTGTGCGTTTGCAGCGTGGAAATGGTTACTTGGTCCTTTGGGATTAGGTGTTATTTACATTTCAAAAGAAGAATCGAAAGGATTCCAATTGGTATTCAAAGGACAAGCAAGTGTTGTGAACGATTCTAATTATTTTCCGTACCGAGACGAATGGAAACCAGCTGCCGAACAATTTGAACAAAGTACCATCAATTTTAACGATTGGATTTATTTTTTTGCTTCCCTCAAAATGTTGTCCACTCTTGGGTTCTCACGTGTCCAGGAAAGAATTTATGAAGTAGCAGGGATGCTAAAAGACATGTTACACGAGTTAGGATTTACATTGGAATCTGATGCTTTCCCCGATGTGAAAACAGGAATCCTTGCCATCACGGGACACAAAGATCCTAAAAAATTCCAGCCAGAAGCCATCCAAGCCCATCTCAAACAAAATGGAATCATCACAGCAGTTCGCCTGGGTCGACTCAGAATGGCACCTCATATTGGAATTGAAGAAGAACATGTAAATCGAGTAAAAACCCATTTACAATCTTATTTGCAAAAGTAATCAGAACTTGTGTTAACGAATCTCTCAAAACAAATCGTAAATGCATTTCCAATAGTTTTACTTGGAATTGCAGGGATAGGGTTTCTGGAGCCAGAAAAAATTTCTTGGTTTAAGGGGCCTTGGATCACCTATAGTTTAGGCCTCATTATGCTTGGTATGGGACTTTCTTTGGAAGTGGATGATTTTCTAAGGATCTTCAAACAACCCAAACCAATTCTTATCGGGACTATCTTACAGTACACCATCATGCCTTTGTTAGGTTATTCTCTTGGATATTGGTTTCACTTACCTGAAGCTTTCGCTGTCGGACTGATCCTTGTATCGTGTTGCCCTGGCGGAACTGCATCCAATGTCATTACCTTTCTTGCCAAGGCCAATGTTCCACTCAGTGTCACTCTGACATCTGTGTCGACGATCCTTGGTATCGTATTCACTCCTATGTTGGTTGCCTTTTTTATCGGCAGTCGTTTGGAGATAGACCGCTTAGGACTTGTTCTCACTACCTTCCAAGTGATCCTTGTGCCTGTAGGCATTGGACTTTTTCTTAAATCTTTTTTCCCAAAAGCAACAGAGAAAACAAAAGATATTTTTCCCGTACTTTCTGTACTCCTCATTGCGATGATTGTTGCTTCCATCATCGCAAGTGGGAAGGAGACAATCATCACATCTGACTACCGAATTTTTTTAGCAGTGATTTGTTTGCATTTAGGTGGTTTTGGACTGGGTGGTTTCTTTGCTTGGATCCTAACTCGTGATGCAAAAATCTCCCAAACCATTTCCATCGAAGTGGGGATGCAAAATTCAGGGCTCGGGGCAGTCCTTGCCAAGACCCATTTTATCGATCCAAACACGGCAATTCCTAGTGCTCTTTCGAGTCTCACACATTCACTTCTCGGAAGTCTCTTTGCCAGCTATTTTCGGAAGGAATTGAAAAAACCCGCTATTGTCGATTGACTATATATGGGGTCGGTACGTCATGGCATAAATTATGAGAGAAATCATAAAACTAACCTGTGTCCCATGTGCGATACCTGGGCGGTCAAATTACTTCCAGACTAAAAACAAGAAGACAAAGTCGGAAAAACTTGTGACAAAAAAATATTGCAAATTTTGCAAAGCACACACGGATCACAAGGAATCCAAAGTCTAAGGAATAAGATGCCTAAACCAGCTGCAAAATCCTCCGCCGAGAAGGGAGTCGACAAGAAGTTCATCGAAGAGGTGCGAGAGCTCCTTCAAGAGAAAAAAGAATCTCTTCTCATCAAACTCAACCAGTGGGAAGATACAAGTTCTCCTTCTGGCCTCAAGGAAATGGGAGATATTGCAGACATCGCATCCGAACTCAATTCAGAAGCCCTCACTTCTGTTTTGACTGAAAACGAAATTGAGACTCTACGTGAGATCGAACTCGCTTTAGAGAAAATTGAAAACGGAACCTATGGTATCTGCGAAGGGACAAAGAAAAAAATCCCCCTTGCCAGACTCAAAGCCATCCCGTGGACACGATTCACTGTAGAATTCGCGGAACAAATGGCAAAAAGCCGTAACCGCGCCGGTGGTTACCGAATGGATTCCCTTTCGGCATACCCCACAACTGGAATGGATGTAGATTCTCTCGACTAGAGAGAATCCTCTGATTTTGTCCAACACCAATCTTAGAAGTTTTCCCTTAAAGCCTTCTTCCTTTTTGTTTCCCTAGATCGAATTCTCTTTTTCATCCGAAAATACAATTGATTCGCCATACCACTCCTTAAACTCTTTCTATCGTGAGTTTTTTAGAAAGGCTTCGTTCTTTACCAATCCTTGACTTAGTATTTTTTGTTGGTGCCAGTATTCTCGTTTGGAACTTACACCGGTATGTAGAGCCTGTCCCCCAAGTTCTCTTTTATCCTTCCTTTTTCTTTCAGTTTTCCTTTGGTTTTTTCCCACAATTGTACCAAAGGAAGTGGGGAAGGGTTTTGACAAGTTTATCGGCAATCACTCTTGTTAGACTTCCTTTCTTATCGGGAATACCAATGGTGGGTTCTTACCAATTAGTGGGTCTTCTCCTTGGTTCCATCCTTGGGATTTGGGTCCGAGAAACCTTGCTCGTGTTACTTGGTCGCAATGAAACAGCATTACCAAAACAATCAGAACAAATCATTACTGATTGGATGATTCGAAATCCAACGGGAAAATCAAATTTACCTATTTGGTATTCTACCTATTTTGGATTTTTATTTTTTATCTTCTGTTTAACTATTTTGTGTTTTTTAGAATACCAAGGAATGGGGATTTTTACAGGACTTGGTATCCAAGAATATTTGTATTATCCAAAACTTTCTTCAAGAGAAGCCATGGGGCTTTCATGTAAAATACTTGTTCCGCTAACACTTGTAATTTTGTATTTTTTTTCAGAAGAACGTTCTATGCCAACTCCATCAAAGGATAGTTTATCAGAACAAATTCGATTTGGACTTTTTTTAGGTTTTGGAATCAATCTTTTGGTGATGTGTATCCAGTCCATTTGGAGTTTGGAATTTTTTTCACAAGGAACCCATTTAAGTGTAAGTGCAGGTCGAACAACTGGTTTATTCCAAGACTCAGGATCTGCTTCTTGGCTTGTTCCAGTAATTGGTTTTTTATGGATGACAAAGTTAACTCATATTTGGCGAAAATCAAAAGAAAGGTTTAGTTTACTATTATTAATTCTATCATTTTTCCTTCTCACATTGCTCGGATTAAAACAAGGAAAGGCTTTTTGGGTGATTTGGAGTTTATTCGTTTCAGTTGGATTCATCCAACTCACAACAGATTTATGGATTGTATCATCTAAAACTAAAATTTTCACACGAATTGGATTGTATTTCGTTTTGCCAGTGTTAGGTAGTTTGGCATTATATGGTATTAGTCTCGTACCAAAACAATGGGATCTTGTCATTTTAGCAAAACGATTTATGTTATTTCTAAAATCATTCCCAAATTCTCCAACTTTAGCCTTCCAACAATTGGATTTAGTTCGGTATGAACTCATCAAAGTAGCGAATTTGGGAATTCAGGAAAACCTTTGGATGGGAAATGGAATTGGATCTTTTCCCTTGTATTTACTTTCCCCAGAACAAAATGGTTCCAATGCTAACATTCCCTTTGTTGACTTCCCACCTACATTTTACCATTGGATGTTGTATGAATTAGGCATCCTTGGTTCCATAGTCTTTCTTTTTTATATCGGGATTTTCCTTTGGGAAAGAGGGCTTTGGAAACAAGGAATTTTACTTCTGATCCCATTTTTATTTGGAGTCCAAATTCAAAATTCGGATGGTGCCTTTTTGTGTTTTTATCTCATTCTTTTAGGGGAAAAAGGAACTGGTTTTTCTCCCAGTTTTGATAAATTTAGGAAAACGATTTGGTTTTCTCCCTTACTCCTCATCTTGTCAATCGGTCTTCCTTTAAACTATAGTTTGTTCCATTCACAGAAATTTTTAACCTATGGAATTGGATCTGAATTTCGTAAAAATGAAATCAAAGACTATCAAATCGCATATACAATTCCTCCCGTATCACCTAACTATGAATATGAATTTCATGGAAAAATTTGGGAATGGAAATTGGTGGATGTAAATGTTTCCCGTAGTGGCCGAATCTTCTTGGAAACAAACTCCAAATCCTCTCTTGTTGGAATTAATTTTTTAAATGTAGAAAGAAATCAGATCAAACAGGAATTATTTACGGAGGCTAAGTCTGGTTATGTTTGGTCTGGAGATGCTCCTAAAGGTGCAACATACATTCAAATCCATACCAGATCTAAATTGGAATTTCGATTACCAAAATCCCAATTTGATGGTTTAGGTCGCTTTCAGTTCTAATGTAAGAAAATTCATTCACTGTGCTTAGGTGAGCCTGCGGATGTACAAATCCTTGGTAATTTTAGCCACAGTTTTTCCATCTTCACCCACAACGAGAGCCTCATAGGTTCGGATTGTTTTTTTCTCCTTTTGTAAGAGATTTTTGATTTCTGCAAATTCAGAGTCGGGTAAGTGAAACGTTGCAGTAACAGTGCCTTCACCTGGTTTGACAAAATCGATTTTGGCTCCTTTGTCCCATACCATATAGTCTTTTCCTAAATTCATCATCAGTAAGAACATAAAAAAAGGATCACACATAGAATATAAGGAACCACCAAAATGGGTTCCTACATAATTTGTATTGGAGAGGATGAGTGGCATGGAAACAACCATAGTGTTTCGATCAATGAGTTTTGGTAGAATGTTTGCCCCTTCATACGGTTTGAACATTCGGAATGCCTGTTCAAAACCATAGGTTTCTTCTAAAAATTTCCAAAGGGGATGAACTTTGTATTCGAGTAATATCTCTCTATTTCTCATTCACCCAGTATTCAAAATTTAGAACAATCGGTCTATCTATTTTCAAGTAGTTCCCATCATCATCTTATCTGTGACAGAATGGATGTCTTTGACTTGTGATTTTAAAATTTCAGTTGTTTTTAGGATCACTTGTTGCGCAGAACGTATCTCTTCACATTCATTTTGGATTGTATTGGATAAGGATTGGATTTCGTCTAGATTGGAGTTGATCGTAACAATCTCACCATAAACTTCACCAGAAGTATCTCGCACACGTTCTGCAACATCATCTAGAGTTTTTGCTTTGGAAAGGATAGCACCACCCCTTGACTTTAATTCTTGGATGGATTGTACAACTTCCGCGATTGTTCCATGAACAACATGAATTTCCGAAGCGATGAATTGAAAGGCATCTCCCGACTCTATCCCTAATTTTTCTGCCTTTTTGTAATCATTCACATTTTCGTTTAAGATTTTCGAAATCTGTTTTGCATTGTTTGCCGTCATTGTGGATAAATTTTTAATTTCATCGGCGATGACTGTAAATCCTTTCCCTTCGGAACCAGAGTGAGTTGCTTCAATGGCCGCATTGATAGCAAGTAAGTTCGTTTGTTTGGAAACTCCATTGATGAAGTCGATAAGTTTTAGAATATTCCCAGAAGACTCACTGATCTTTTGGATTGTAAAATTAGTATCATTTACTTTTTTTCTTCCATCCGTACTTAAGTTTACTAAATTTTCCATTGTTTCATTTCTGCTTTGGATCTCAGCGATGACAACATTCACAATATCAAACATGATATTGATTTCTTCGGATGTTTTACCCACTGCGTCCATGAGTTTTACTTCTTCTGAGGCAAGTTGGGAAACTATCTGATACACTCGATCAATATCACTTCCTGTCGTTTGGATTTTAGCGTTTAATTCAATGATATGATTTCCTATGGCATCCAGTCTTTTTTGTAAATCAGAACATGTGTCAGTTAAAGACTCGGAATATTCATGGATATCAATTCCATATCCGGAAAGCAAAAGAACAGGATCAGTCGCTAAATGATTTGAGACCAAATCTTTCTTTAGAATATTTTTATTTTGGATCATTCGAAAAATAGAAAATACGAATGTAACAAAAACTAACAAACCACCAAAAAATAGGCTTGGTATTGGGAGTAGTCCGTAAATGGATTGATACCCAAACATACCTGCAAGGAGGAGAAAAAGAGCTAAACTGATAGAATCATTCCAAACCAAACGAGAGTAGAGTCTCTCTTTTTCACTGAAGATATTCTGTTGTGGCATTGGTTTCCCTAATTTTTTGTTGGATTCATTTTTTTTGGCGCAATTTACCCAAAAAATACATCTAATGGTTAGACTATGATATTCACTAAAAGGGAAATTGAAGAACACTACCCGCTTTCGGAACGTTTGCGTTTGGAGAAAGCGAAATCACAAAATTCCGTCATTTATTGGATCAATGAATTGGTCCGTAGTCAAGTCAGAGGGGCTGAGGACGTGACAAGCCTCATCGAAGTCACAAAAGATTTGGTGATGCAAGTGGAAGACTTATATGCAGAAAAGGAAAATTCTGTGACGAATGCGACAGGGAATCCGTCAAATTCTATAGAGTCTGATTCCATTGAAGAACAGATCTCTGATTTATATGCGGAAAAGGAAATGTTGTTAAAGGAAACAAAAACCCATTCTATTTCTGAGGTGATTGCACTCATCCGAGGAATGGAAGAACAACTCAATTCGATGTATTCAGAATACGAAACATAAAACACATTCGGACAGGAACGAAATTAATGAGCAAATTTATAGACCCAAGTATTTTAGGTAAACTCGGAACCCTTAGCCAATCGGAAGCAGATGCATACCCATTTGGAATTGTGAAGGTAGATGAATCAGGTAAAATTTTACTCTACAATCAATATGAATCCCAACTTGCCAACGTTCCCATTCAAACAGCAGTAGGTAAAAACTTTTTCACTGAAGTTGCCATTTGTACCAATAACCGTATTTTTTACGGTAGATTCAAGGAAGGTATGATTTCGGGTGATTTGGACATCGCTTTTAATTATGTATTTACTTACAAAATGAAACCTACCAATGTGGTGATCCATCTGTATCATGACAACGCTACAAACTCAAATTGGATTTTTGTAAAACTAAGATAAATAAGAATCCAATCTTATTGGTAACGATCGGGGAGGGACAATTCTTTCCCCATTTGTTTTCATTCTAATAAATACAGTTTTTCCCTGACATATTCTTCTAACCCAGACAAACTGAAGAAATAACCAGTTTGTTTATCTTCTTCTGGGATCGGATGGCCAATTTTTTTTTCCAATTTTAAAACGAGTTCGCTGAAGAGGATGGAATCCATCCCACAGTCATAAATGAAGTGTTGGTCTGGTTTTGGAACTGATCCCAATATTGATTTGAGTATTTCAGGGATTGTTGTTTCCGAATTGATGGTTTGAATGTTTTTTCCTTTTTCTTTTAGTGATTGGAGCCTAAGGAATTCTTCAAAACACAAACTTGTGATTTTGGAATAGTCAGTTTTCCCGTTTGGTAATTTTGGAATTTCTTTTTGTTTCACAATCACCCTTGGCACATGACTACTTGGGAGTTCACTCCGTAATGTCTTGTAGATGGTATCGATGGGTAATGAAGAGTTCGTAAATAATCCAATTGTATCACCTGTTTCATGATTCACTGGCACACAAAAAAATTGACCTTCGAGTCCTAAACCAAGAATCTCTGATTCAATTCGGTCCAATGACACTCGTTTCCCTTTGTGTTTGATAATCCGATCTTTCCTTCCTAAAAGATAAAAACCAAGTTCTGAATATTCTCCTAAATCCCCTGTTGCATAATATGAATTAGGTGGTAAAGAAGATAATACCCATTCACTGGATTGTAAGGAATAATATTGTTTTGAAACAAATGGACTTTTTACGAAAAGTTCCTCGTTTTCCTCTGAGCTTTGGAATTGAAATTCTACATTTGGCAAAAATTGGAATCTGTTTTGCCTGAGTGGGTCACGGTAACCCATTCCACCTGTTTCAGTGGACCCATAGATCTCAAGGATCGAAATCTCTGATTTTTCTCTCAGTTCCCGAGCAAGAGGTACTGGAAATTTCATCCCAGATACGATGGCTCGTTTAGGAAGTTGGTGCCCTTGTGATAATGCTAATTGTAACTGGGGGGCAGATGTAATGCAGAGAGTTGATTGCGAAGTTGTGAATCTATCCCCAAATACAATGGGTAAACCCAATTGTTTTGGAAGTAAAAATCCCCAAAGGAGTCCGTAGAGATGGCAAAAGGGGACTTGGACTTGGATTTCCTTGATCCCATTTAATAAACTTTGGATGTCTCTTTCGTTTGCCCAAACTTCAAGTTCTGATTGGATTTCATCCCACTCTTTCCATACTATTTTTGGGACTCCAGTGGATCCGGATGTCACTAAGCTAAACGAACGGTGGTTTGGTGTCTCTAAGACGGGAAGGGGGAATTGTTGGAATTGAGTTTCTAATTTCGTTCCTTTCCAAAGAGGATCCACAAGGATCGGATGGTGGGAATCTAGGTCTTTGAAAAAATTGCCAGATAAAAAGTAATCTTTGTCAGCGAACCGTAAAAGAGAGGCCATAAAACAAAAATCCTCCCCCCGTGGTTTCGGAGGAAGGATTTCTTTTGTTTAGGTAGAATTGTTTTTAAGCGGCTTTTGGATTTCCCATTTTACGTTTCATGAGAAAACCTAACGCAGCTCCTACGACGATGAGACTTGCTGATACTTCAAACGCATTCTTACGTACCGCTTTGATGAGGTAAGCAGTAAATCCGTTGTCTGTATAAAAATCACTCACTCTTACTACATAGGATGGACGGTTTGGTGCAGGGATTTGGTCGATATGTAAGTACCAATCTTTGTGAGCAACACCATTGGAATTCATCCAAGAGTTAAAGAAGATGTAACCAGAAGTAGATGGTTTGCGAATGTCAGCACCTTCTGTTGGGTGGTTGAAGACACCTGGAACGATGATGGCCCAAGGGAAACCATTTTTATCGAGGAAGGAATCTTTTCCTTTTGCATCTTTGAAGTAACCTGGACGGAAAATTTGTCTGAAAACACCGTCAGTTTTTTGGTTGATCGCAAGGAAGTAGTTTAGGTGTCCCCCAACTAAGTTCTTAGTTGCATTCAAATCCACTGGTTCTTCGAAGGTAATGGTAACTTGAGCAGTGACTCCTCTTACAAAGTCATTGATGGTAAAAGTTGATCCAGCAGCAGGAGCATTTTTCTTTCCAAATAATGTTTTATCAGAACTTGGGAGGAGTAATACACCACGTTTGAGTTGTGCTGGAGTTAATGTTCCACCAGTACAATCACCTGCAGTATTAGCAGTGTACTTCGGAGCAGAAGCACAACCATTCCATGGGTTTCCACTTCCATCTAGGTAACTGATTTGAACCGTTGCATTTGTTGGAACATCAAGTGAAAGTCTCAATTCATGATTGTAACCTGCACCTTTTGCAACATGTGTATAAGTTCCGCGAATGATTTTGACTTTGTTAGTTGGTGTTTTGTCCATCTCAGTACTGAAAACAGTTGAGTGGTCATTTAAGTCCGCATCACCTGCAGAAGGGAACATGTCCTCAAATGCAATTGTATAACGTCCAGATCTTGCAATGGTTGCTAAACTTGGATCATCTGGGAATTCGTCAAAATTGTTGGCAATCCCATCACAATCAGAGTCAACTGCTTGCACACAACCATTCACAGGTTGGAAATTTGTTGTATCTACATTGATCACAGGTGCTACAACAACAGTTCCCTCAGAATTGGAACCAGTTGCTGGTTGTTGTACTGGAGCTGATCCCACGATTTCTACAACTTCACCAGTTGTTGGGTTCACACCGACAACACTGATATCAACAGATACCACTGTAGGAGGAACACTGATTGGAATGGTGACTGAACCATTTCCGTCGGTAGTTCCAACTCCTACAACATTTGGTTCCCCTGTTGTGATGGATTCCGTCACAGTGACAGGAGCGTTGGTCACTGGACCTGCCTCATTCACAATCACAACTGTGACAGGTACTGTGATGTTTGTTTCAAAATTAAAATTTCCACCATTGGTTTGGTCCACCACAGTCGTTGTTGTTTCATTATTAACGGTTGTGGGAGCGGGTGTTGGCGCCGCTGGAGTTGGTGTTGGAGTGACTACGGAAGGAGTCTCGGAATTACTTGGTTCACCAGTGTTCGTATTGGCATCAGGAGTTGTGACTTGGCTTGGATCTGTTGTTTCCAATCCTACCACAGTAAAAGTTCCATCACCATCATTTGCAGAAGCCGTTGTGGCCTGTGTGGTTCCGTCGCCGAGCCCTAAAAAGGGGAGTAATAACATTCCTTTTTTCTTATTGGAGCAATCCAGAAGAAAGAGTGGAAGCACCAAAAGAATGATCCATCGATTCATATTTTTTTCCTACCTGTATAGGGGATTAAACGACAAATATTGAAAATAATCAACGCTTTTGCAAAAAAATTTAGGGAAATCCATGGGATTTCTGGGTAGAAGTACGAACAAGGATCAAAAAAAAGGACAATTTTTGAAACTGATCAGACATAATTGCTTAAAAAAACATCATTTCCCTTTTTTAGCGATATGGGCAACTGCATTTCCAAAAACAAAATTCTGGAAACGGACATCGCTAAACCCAACTTCTTTTAGGATGAGAGAAAGTGATTCTTGGTCGGGGTAAACTTTGGAAGAATGAGGGAGGTAATCAAACATTTCGTTTTGTTTCCCATACAACAAATACCCAAATAATGGTACAATTTTGAAAAAGTAAAAATCGGCAAAGAATTTCAGGAATTTGGGTCTCACACGACCAACATCCAAATTGACATACACTCCATCTTTCTTTAACACACGTTTGATCTCAAAAAGGCATTTTTTTAAATCGGAAACGTTTCTAAGTCCAAAACCCATTGTTACAATATCAAAACTGCCTTCTGGAAATTGTTTGAGGTCCATGGCATCTCCTACAATGAGTTTGACTTGTGTTTTTCCTTCTACTTTCGGGAAGGCATAGGATAACATCTGTTCTGAAAAATCGAGTCCTACCACCGTTTTAAGATGGGAATCCAAGGATAACCGATAAGTGATATCACCTGTGCCACAACATAGATCCAGTGCCGATGTTGCGTGAGGGACCTCTTTTTTTGCTTCCTTGACAACCCAATCCTTCCAGATTCGGTGTAGGAAAAAACTATTCCAATCATTGAATCTGTCGTAAGCTCTCGCGATTCCATCAAAGTTCTTTCTTACATATTCGGGTTTCTTTTCTTGGGAAGGCAGTTTGTATTGGTTCATAGAGGTCGATACATCCATGAATTGGACATTTTCAATTCCCGCAATTTTGATTTTTATTCTTCTTTTGGCTTTTTCGATGATTTCTTTGGCTTCTTTTTTACGATTGTTCCTTGGATTTCGAAAATTGGAAAAAAAGGAAACAAGAATGGACTGTTTTCCGAAAGAACCATCCGCCGATGAGTTAGATTTGTTTTTTTCTCCCTTAGAACGAACAAGCCATTGGTTTCCAACCATTGCTTCCTTAGCCATGTTACTTGGTTTGCTTGGAACAGTGATTGGGATCAACACTGCTTTTGGTGAAATGGAAGCCCAAAAAAAAGTAAGTTTGGAAGTATTGGCAGGTGGAATCAAAGATGCATTGAATACGACAATAGCAGGGTTACTAGTCGCCATTCCTTCATTATTTTTCCATCGAATCATTGAGAATAAAATTCTATATGTATCGGAACTGATTGCAAAAGACCATACCAAAACAAAATGAAACTCAGAAAACCGAAACAAGAATCAAGTATTGATATAAGTAGTTTGATTGATGTTTTGTTTATCCTATTAATCTTTTTAATGTTAGCTGTTCGATTTTCAGAACCAACTTCTTCCCTATCGTTGGATTTACCTAAATCAAAAACAGAAAGTATTGGAAATGAAACCTATGCTTTCAAAATCCAAATTAAATCTAATGGTGAACTGTATAAGAATGATAGTAAAATGGATATGAATACATTTTTACAAACCTTAGAGATCAATTCTGATCCAAACAAAACTGTCAGTTTAGAAGTAGACCAACACATAGAATTTGGAACATTTGTGAAGGTCACAGACATTTTAAAACAGAACAATTATCAAAAAATAGAGATCAAAACAGAAAAACAATAATCTTTATAGGGAAGAAGATTGGACCAAATCGATTAAAAATTTGTATCGTTTGTTCTTAACTTTTTCCAGTAAAATTGTTTTCCCTTTTGCTTCTGAAGGAATTTTACCTAAAAGTTGTAATAATTGGCCAAAGTTTTGGATTTTGATCAATTGTAAAATCTCATTTCTAAACTGATTCTCTTCTGAATTTAAGAAGTCCTGTACAAATTCTTTTTCCTTCTCATCAACCTTCGTAATATGCCAAACTTCTTTAGAATTTGTTGGGCCAATTTTTGATTTCTGAATGAGATCATTTGGAATTTCAATCAATCGTAAAAGAGGTAATTCAAATACAAAAGTAGATCCTTGGTTCAACTCACTATCTACTTGTATGGTTCCTCCTAAAAAATCAACTAATTGATGTGAGATGGAGAGACCAAGCCCTGTTCCCTCTTGGTAGGAACTACCTTGTTCAGTTTGTTGGAAAGCTTCAAAAATAGAATGGAGTTGGTCTTTTGGGATTCCAATTCCAGAGTCTTTTACGGTAAAACAAACCAAATCAATATTAGGTTCCAATCCTTGTTTAATTTGGATTTCCAAATTCACAAATCCTTGGTTTGTAAATTTTAATGAATTGCCTAGTAAATTGACTAATATTTGTCTAATTTTTTGTAGGTCTGCTTCATAAAATCGATTTTCTATTGTTTCTGGTTTTAGCAGTTCGAAATGAATTTGTTTTTCTGCAAATCGATATGAAAAC
Source organism: Leptospira levettii (assembly GCF_002812085.1). Taxonomy (NCBI): domain Bacteria; kingdom Pseudomonadati; phylum Spirochaetota; class Leptospiria; order Leptospirales; family Leptospiraceae; genus Leptospira; species Leptospira levettii. The sequence continues at coordinate 149,864 of NZ_NPDM01000005.1, read as the reverse complement.
ATTGAAAACAATGTGTCCCATAGTTGCACTAAAGAAAATTTTTCTCTAGTTTCTGTCATCTTACCAGCTTCAATTTTAGAAAGATCTAATATATCATTGATCATTCCTAATAAATGTACACCATTTTCGTATAAAGAATTTACATAACCTTTTAAGTGGTCAGGTAAATTTGGATCCTTTTCTAGGATTTGTGAAAACCCAATGACTGCATGTAATGGTGTACGAAGTTCATGTGTAATTTTAGAAAAAAATACAGATTTTGATTGGTTTGCTTTGATTGCTGCTTCGACTGCTTTTTGGAGTCGTTTATTTTGCAGTTGGATTTTTTGAGAATAATCATTTAATTTATCTTCCGCAAGTTTCCGGTCGGTGATATCAAACACAGTTGATTTGCTGATGACAAAATTTCCATTTTTATCATATGTCGGCATAGAGTTTAAACTCACAAAAAAAGTAGATTTATCTTTTCTAACAAACTCTAATTCAACCCCAGTTAATGTTTCATGAGGGAAGGAGTGAATGATTTGTTGGAATTTTTCGAAACTACTAGGTGTTAATAAATCATTAATTCGGAAGTTGCCAACAATTTCTTCTCTAGAATATCCTAACCAGTCCAATTCAGTATCATTGATTGACACTAAAATATTGTCTTTGTCGAGAGAGTGATAACCGCAAGGAGCATTGTTATATAAATCTAAAATCCGTTCATAGGATTTCATTAAGTTCTCTTCGGCGATTTTCCTGTTAGTGATATCGATCCCTATCGATAACACTTCGTGTGGATAACCAAATTCGTTTTTTAAAATTCGATTGGACCAAGTAACTGTACGTTTATCATCTAAACCCACATACACATCAAATTCTTGGCGAATGTTTTGTTCTGGACGATGAAAGATATTCCACAATAAAGATTTGATTTCATTTGATTTTTCAAATGGTATCCGAAACAAATCCAAGACTAAATCTTTTCCCTCAGCTTTGTCTTTTGCCATTTGGAAAAATTCTTCAGCGTAGGGATTTACAGAATGGATGCGAAAATCAGGACTCCAACGAATGATGATTGAATTTGCGGTATCGTATATATCTTGGTATTGTTTTTCTTTTTCGCGAATGACTCTTTCAATTTCTTCAGCATTGATTAAATTCTTTCGGAATAAAATTTTCCTTAGTTTTTTTTCCCTCCTGTATGCATTATGATAAAAGTATGCAAAATACAAAAGGGTAGAAGCAATTCCAATGGATATGATTTGTTCTATCATTTTACTTCAAGTAATAACATTGTCATATCATCTGCAACTTTTCCTTCGGAATACTTTAGCACTTCTTCCGAAATCGAATCTAAAAATTGTTGAGCTGGTAAATTGAGATTTTTTTCAACAAGTTCCGAAAATTTTTGGTCTCCTAAATATTCTTCTTTTTCATTTGGTACTTCAAACATACCATCTGAAAATAAAAACAATCGATCACCGGATTGTAGTATGATGTCTTCATTACTTGTATTCAACTGATCTGGGAACATCATTAGACAAAAACCTTTTGTACCCAATTTTTGAATATTTCCTTTTCGAAGTAAAAACATGTTATGGTGGCCTGCCATCGAATAAGAAAGTAAGTTTTCCTCTGCACGGTAACGAATATAGATAGCACTGATGAAATGTGTACTAATTAAGGGAGTGAGTGTGTTGTGAATCCAATATAAACATTCGCTAGGTGACAAAAATGATTTGTTCATTGTTTTGAATGTTATGATTGCCATTAGAGATACCATTGCCGCGGCGATGCCATGACCAGTTACATCACCAAATAATATATCCAAATCTCCTGAAGGAAGGACATCGTAGGTAATCAAATCCCCACCAACTAAATCCATAGGTTTATAGGATGTATAAATTTCATACAAGGGAGATGGAGGGAATTGAAATGTTACCAGTTTTTCTTGGTTTGTTTTTGCTAACTCCAAATCTTTTTGAATGGCATACAATAAATCAATCCGTTCCTTTTCTAACGTTTTGATTTTGAGATGGGTTCGAATCCTTGCTAAAATTTCTGATTCCTGGAATGGTTTTGTGATGTAGTCAACAGCTCCCGTTTCTAAACCATTAACAATATCACTTGTTTCATTTAAAGCTGAGAGAAAAAGGATAGGTGTATTTTTATGACGTTCCATCGTCAAAAGTCGTTTTGCCACTTCGAGTCCGCTAATTCCTGGCAATAATATGTCGAGTAATATCAGATCAAAATCCAAAACATCCGCAAGTTCTAAGGCATACTCTCCATCGTACGCAACAGCAACTTCATAACCTTGGCCTAGTAAAATATGGGTGATGATTTCCATATTGGTTTCATTATCATCAACGACTAAAATTTTTGCGGCTAATTTAGAATTCACTATGCAAAAAGGATGATTTACAAAAAACTTTTGGCAAGGTTTTTTTAGGAGATAAAAATTCTCTCCAAATCAAATGAGAAAGATCATCCACATTGATATGGATGCATTTTATGCATCAGTTGAACAACGTGATTTCCCCGAAATGAGAGGGAAACCAGTGGTTGTTGGTGGATCTCCTCATTCTAGGGGAGTGGTTTGTGCTGCCAGTTACGAAGCTAGAAAATTTGGAATCCGATCAGCGATTTCATGTTACCAAGCACACAAACTTTGTCCTGATGCAATTTTTACCCCTCCACGATTTGATGTATATAGATCAGTTTCAAAAGAAATTCGTAGGATCTTTATGGAATATACTGATTTAGTTGAACCATTGTCCTTAGATGAAGCATATTTAGATGTAACAACTAACAAACTAGAAATTCCACTTGCCAGTACAATTGCCAAAGAAATCCGAAAAAAGATTTGGGAAAACACTGGGCTCACTTGTTCTGCAGGAGTTGCAACAAACAAGTTTTTGGCGAAGATGGCTTCGGAAAAAAACAAACCAAATGGATTGTATGTTGTTTTACCAGGAGAAGAAATTTCTTTCTTAGATGAATTACCCCTTTATCAATTTTTTGGAATTGGGAAAAAAACTTTTGAAAAACTCCAACAATTAGGTTTTTCAAAAGGAAAGGATTTGAGAATGGCAGAGGAATCATTTCTTGTCCATGAATTTGGAAAAATGGGAGCTGTATTTTATCGAATGGCAAGGGGAATTGATGAAAGAGAAGTCATCCCTTTTCGTGATCCAAAATCCATTGGTGTGGAAACCACTTTCACTCATGATTCAGAGGATTTTTCTTATTTTTTACTCAAATTGGAATCTCTCGCAAAAGAACTTGAAATGAGGATGTTGAAAAAAAACAAAAAAGGTAAAACTCTTACCTTGAAAGTAAAATTTGAAGATTTTACAGTAAAACAAAAATCAATTACTTCTGACGTTGTTTTCTTCTTGGCAGACAACCTTTTCCAACAATCCTCGAACATGTTGGCAAATGTTTGGAAAGATAATTTTGATCCTCCTAAAAAAATTAGACTTTTGGGACTATCAGTTACCAATTTTTATGAAAAAGACACTTCGGAAGACCAACCTTCCTTATTCGGGTAATATATGTTAGATGATGAAAACGATTTAGAATCTTTAGGACCATTAAAGGTATTGAGAGTCAAAGGGGATCCTGATGCACCTACAGTAGTTTTATTTCATGGTTATGGTGCGAGTGCATTTGATTTATTCCCAATCCATGAAGTTCTTGTCACAGACCAAAAATTCAATTGGGTTTTTCCACATGGCCATTTGAGTATTCCACTAATGCCCGGGTATTCGGGACGTGCCTGGTTCCCCATTGATATGGCCGCCTTAGAAGAAGCGATACGCAAGAATGATTTTCGAAATTTTGCAGACAAAGACCCAGAAGGTATGGATATCCCGAGAGCTTCCGCCTATTTGATGTTAGAAGCATTGGGTGTCCCATGGAATCAATTGATCTTAGGTGGTTTTTCGCAAGGAGCAATGCTTGCTACTGATATTACACTCCGAAATGAACTAATGTCCAAAGGTTTAATGATCCTTTCTGGAGCCTTAGTCAATGAATCTCTTTGGAAAGATTTGGCACCTAAAAAATCTAACCTAAGGTTTTTCCAATCTCATGGTGAATACGATCCTATTTTAGGTTATGCCAATGCGAAAAAGTTGGAAAAATTACTTCGAGGTTCAGGTTTGTTAGGAGAGTTCATCTCTTTTCCTGGAGGACACGAGATTCCGGCTCCTGTGGTACAAGGAATTAGCCGTTATCTGAATAGTTTATCCTAATTCTAGGGCAAACTTAAAAATTGAAGTGTCAATGAGGGAACAGGTCTGTCTAAGTTCTGGATGGTTGATATGAAACATTATTTTGCACTCGTTTTCGTTCTGGGGATGTCCCAATCGTTAATTGCACAGAACTTTGATCACAAACATAGTGTTTGGGACTTGTTACTCAAAAAACATGTCAAAAACGGACTTGTCTCTTACAAAGGATTTATCTCTGACTCATCCCAATTGAATGGATACCTTGACCAACTAACAAAAGTTTCTGATAGTCAATACCAATCCTTCTCTGAAAAAGAAAAACTCAGTTTTTTGATCAACGCTTACAATGCTTTTACAGTAAAACTGATTGTGGACCATTACCCAGTGGACAGTATCACCGACATTGGATCGCCTATTTCTAAAATCAATTTGGCGAGAGGGATTCCTTGGAAAAAAGAATTTTTTAGCCTACTTGGGAAATCCAGACACCTAGATTGGATTGAACATGAAAAACTGAGAAAAGATTTTATGGAACCAAGGATCCATTTTGCGATTGTATGTGCTTCCATTGGATGCCCGATTTTACAATCCGAAGCTTACACACCTACTTATTTAGAAAAACAATTACAAACTGCAAAACTAACATTCTTAAAAAACCCTAAGAAAAATTCTTATGATAAGAATACAAATACCTTGTATCTAAGTAAGATATTCAACTGGTTCCAACCTGACTTCACCAAAAAAATGTCACTCATCCAATTTGTACAAGATGGATTTGAAGATACGATCAAACCTGATGCCAAAATCATTTACAATGAATACAATTGGGATCTGAACGAGTTAAAATAAAGTCCTAATTCGATCACTTAAGATTTAAGATCGAAAGTTTTGATGATGAATTGGTTCTGTAAATTTTATGAGACCAATTTTAGTTCGTAGGTGATCGTTGCGGTTTTCTCCAAGGTTTTAGCTACGGAACAATACTTTTCTAAACTCAAATCAATTGCTCGTTTCACTTGTGCTTCTTGGAATTCTCCTTTTACATAAAATTTCATATGAATTTTTTTAAAGAGACTGGCTTCTTCTACTTTTTCACGGTCTGCTTCCACATCCACTGAATAGTCTTTCACTTCAATGCGGTATTTGTTTAAGATCATGATGACATCAATGCTACTACAACCAGCAAGTCCCATGATGAGAAGTTCCATTGGCCTGGGACCAGAATTTTTACCACCAATTTCAGGTGAGGCGTCGATCCGAATGGAATTACCAGACTCGTTAGTAGCTTCTAAAACAAAGGGGGATTCAATACGTTTTAAATGAATGTGCATAAATCATGTACCACAAAGGCGGGGTTTTGCCCCGCCACTTTTCCACTATTTATTCGGTTGTGGTGTGTAACGTAAATAAGGTTTGATTGTGCGAAACCCTTTTGGGAATTTTTTCTTTGCATCCTCATCGGACACTGATGGAACGATGATTGTATCCTCTCCGTCTTTCCAGTTTGCAGGAGTTGCCACACTGAATTGAGAAGTGAGTTGTAAAGAATCAATAACCCGAAGTAACTCATCAAAATTTCTTCCAGTGGAAGCTGGGTATGTAAGAGTGAGTTTTACTTTTTTATCTGGTCCTACAACAAACACAGATCGAACGGTAGTTGTCTCACTAGCATTTGGGTGGATCATATCATATAAATTAGAAACTTTTTTATCAGCATCTGCAATGATTGGGTAATTTACTTTTGTATTTTGTGTTTCGTTGATATCAGAAATCCAACCTTTATGGCTGTCCACAGGGTCAACGGAAAGTGCAATTACTTTCACATTTCTTTTTTCAAACTCAGGTTTGATTTTCGCCACATAACCTAACTCAGTTGTACAAACTGGAGTGTAGTCTTTTGGATGAGAAAATAAAATCCCCCAACTTTGTCCTAAATATTCATGGAAGTCAATTTTACCTTCCGAAGTTTCCGCTTGGAAATTGGGTGCTTCATCGCCGAGTCTTAGTGCCATCTCGTGTTTCTCCTATATGGGTCAGATACTTCCCAATATTGAAACTGCACCTGCAAAAGCAAGAAAAATATACAATTTATTGGACGCTTTGTCTATTTTAGCAGAAAATTCTAGGTGTTTTCTACTTTTTAGTCCTTGTAAACGAACCGTCCCAATCCAATTCCGGAGGTGTTTCGATATAGTATTGGCATCGTTCCAAGAGAAGTTTACATGCTTCATCCTGAGAAGACTGATATAAAGTCTCAAACTGCCGTTTTGCTTCCGGAAATTTACGATTAAAATAAGAGAATAGAGCTGTTTCGTAGGCATTCACGAATTTTTTGTCTTCTTCTGTCTCTTCTCCCTTTTTGCATCTCACTTCATACAGAGTGACCGGTTTTGATTTTCCTTTCACACGCACTGTATCTAGTTTTCGGGTGAAAAAATGATCTTTGATTTCATCATGTACAAATTCTGAAACGAGGATACAGACCCCATAATCCTTACCAGCGGCTTCAAGCCTTGCTGCTAGGTTGACTGTGTCTCCCATCATGGTATAGGAAGCGAGAGCATCGGTCCCCATAAAACCCACTTTCGCATAACCCATGTTAAGTCCAATTCGGAATTTCATATCATGAGCTTCTGGAATATAAGCGTTATTTTGGATCCATTCCTTTTTGAGACCTTCTAATTTGTCTCTCATTTCCACACTAGCAGATACTGCTTTTAAACAGTGGTTTTCAACATCAAGTGGTGCATTAAAAATTCCAACGATGGCATCCCCAATGTACTTATCCAAAACTCCATCATGTTGTTTTAGAATCAGAGTCATTGCTGAAAGGTATTCATTGAGTAGGTCAGCAAGTTCCTTTGAATTTAGTTTTTCAGAAATGGTACTAAAACCTGCAATGTCAGAGAAAAAAGCTGTGATCACTTTTTCACTTCCTTGTTTTAATTTTTCCAAATCTTTTAATGCTTCTCCCACAACAACAGGGTCCACCATACTTCCTAAAACCCCTCGCATTTTTTCTCTTTCTTTGAGCCCTGAAACCATTTGGTTTAAAGCAACGGTAAGATTTCCAAATTCGTCATTCCCACCATCATCAAAATGTACATGTAAATTCCCTTGGCCTACATCTTCTGCACTTCGTATGATTTTACGTATCTTTTGTACAACAACACCAGAGATAAAAATCGCAAATAAAATCGCGACCATACAAATTGTGATCGCAGTGAATACAATTTGGTTTCGATTGTCTTTGATGGCACGGATACCATCTGTTCGGTCCACTAACGTTCGAATAAGTCCCGAAAAATTATCACGTAAGACCATCAACGGAACATTCTCAGCTTCTAATAAATGTGTTCCATCTAACTTCCACATAATTTCTTCAGATTCACTTCTGGAATGGCCAAAACTTCCATCCGGGAAGAGTTTCTTTAATTCTTTTGTGGGCGTTTCTTGTTCTGCAGTGATGATCCATTTCCGAATGGCTTTCCAACGATTGCGTTGTTCCTCTCTCGCTTCTGGGTCTTGGTAGTATTTTTCATACTCTAAAGGATCCGTTTTAAACTTTAAGAGTACCCAATCTTCTAAGGTTACATCACGTAAACTTCGAAGGGACTCGATTTTTTCCTCTAATTCATTGGGAATTGGATACCGCAATGAAACTTCGTCATATATTTTTTCTCTACCAGTTACCAGTTCATTGTACGATTTATAATAACTTGTAAATAATTTGTCTTTAGCAGGTGGAATAGGTGGCTTTGCATTTTTTAAGTATTGAATTCTTTCTCTTAATTTTGGGATGAGTTGGGAAAGTTCATTGGTGATTCGGTAATCTTCTTTGATCACCTCTCGATAGTCACCTAATTTTGATTTGATGCCAATTAGGTTAAAGGCACGTTTGGTAGAGTTTTGATGGCGGAATAGGGGAGAATGCAGTGCTTGGATTTCTCTATCTCTCCACTCATAAACATACTGTTTTTCGTTTTCTTCAACCGATGTGATATCATCAGAAAGTTTTTGGAAAGAATCGACCAAACTACTTTCCATTTGGTCAAAATGATCTATTTTTGCTAATGGAGATGTATTATCAATAATCTGAGTGTCAAATGAGGCAATAGAAGTTTCCCCTTGGATCATTGCTGAAATAGGGAATGTTTGGATTCGGAATAATTTTGTATCGAGACCTAATTCTTCTAATTTTCTCTTTTTGGAGTCCGCATAAAACTTTGCAATGAACAGATCCAGTTTGGATTTATGATTTCGAATTTCCTTCTTAATGTTTTTGATATCGAGTTCCCATTTTGATTTTGCTTCATTTTCCTCGGGAGTAGGTTGTTTGATGATATCTAAATACTTTTCTTCATTTTTTACATACGCTGCTGCAAGATTGACTAATGTATTCCAATCTCGTTCGCTGATATTACGATTGGATGCTTCTCTTAGTTGTTGTCGAATTTCTCTTTCTAACATTGTTACATCATCTTTGGTTAAGTAGACCGAAAAGAATGTATCAAATTTCTTAAGAACTTTGGATGAACCTAGGGAACCAAATAAATTGGTTTTGAATCCAAAAACGGAAACCGTTTTTTTCTTGGTAACAAGTTTTGCTGTTTGGTATTTTTTTAATTCTTCCTGCTGTTTTTCAATCCGCGATTTGAACTCTTCAATGCGGATTAAATTTTGAGAGATAGATTCAATCTCCATCACAAGTCCTGCGATAAAGTTCTTTGAAACAGCGGCTTGTTTCTCATAACTTTCGGAAAGGATCGCTGTTTGTTGGCGGACGGTGATGATGGACAAAAGTAAAATGGTTAAGGCTATCAGAGTTCCAGTAAACCAAGCAAGTTTTGCACGAATCCCTTCCGATAGGATCTTCCAAAGGGATAACAATCCCGACTGAATCATTTTTAAAAATTCCATAGGCTCTTCATAATAATAAAAAGGCAAAATGCAATTGCAAGATTTTTTGTCTTTCGACTCTAAGTTTGTTAGGTGAAGGAAACAAATGAATCCTACCCGAATCGATTCAATCAGCATTTTTGCTTGCTATTTTTCACTTTCTCGGTAGCGTTCTTTTATCCAATGTCTATCAATCGATTTGATTTAATCGCTATCGGGGGCGGTCCTGCCGCTCAAAAAGCTGCTATCCAAGCAAGTAAACTCGGCAAAAAGGCTGCTATCATTGAAAAAGATCCTTATTTAGGTGGTGGTTGTGTCCATTGGGGGACAATTCCCTCCAAATCTCTCCAGGAAACTAGCCGGTTTTACAGGAACTTAAAACTTTCCAATCTACACGGATTACAATCCCCTCAAACAACACAACTCACCCTCCAAGAGTTAATGTTTCGTGCCTCAACTGTCATCGAAAAAGAAGAAGATGTGACCAGGGAACAAATGATCCAAAACCGAGTCACAACTCTCACGGGTTGGGGGAAAATTGTAGATCCAAACCAAGTCGAAGTAACGGACTCGGCAGGTAGGAAAAAAGTTTACGAAACGGAAAACATTCTCATCGCAACTGGCAGTAGCCCAAGAAGACCGTCGAATGAAAACATTCCATTTGAAGAAGGATTAGTTTACGATAGCGATGGTTTGTTTGCGATGAAAAAGATGCCAAGCACATTAGCTGTGATTGGTGCAGGTATCATTGGTTCCGAGTATGCTACAATTTTTGCTCATATTGGAGTCAAAGTCCACCTATTTGATTCACAAAATCGAATCTTGGGTTTTTTAGATGAAGATATATCCAATGAAATGACTCGGATCATGCAAAATGCAGGTATCCAAATCCATGTCGATTCATCGATCACCAATTATAAAAAAATTTCCGATGAAGAAGGATTTGAGCTTACAACAAACAAAGGTGAGGTGGTGAGAGTCAACCAAGTCCTAATTTCACGTGGGAGACTTGGGAATGTTGATAACCTTGGACTGGAATCTGTAGGGATCATACCAAATGACAGAAAACAAATCCAAGTGAATGAAAATTACCAAACCAATGTACCTTCGATTTACGCTTGTGGAGATGTAATTGGATTTCCAAGTTTAGCATCAGTATCTATGTACCAAGGTGCTTATGTCGCAAAACATATGTTTGGTCACCCTTCAGTTCCTGTTGATGCAGAAGAATTCCCAATTGGAATTTATACACTACCAGAAATTGCAACCATTGGTCCCACAGAAGAAGCTTTGAAAAAACGAGGAGTTTCCTATGGAGTTGGTCTTGCAAAATTTGATACAATTACTAGGGCTCAAATTAGTGGTGACCAAGTTGGATTACTCAAAATCCTATTTGATAAACATTCGAGGCGAGTTCTTGGTGTTCATATCATTTCAGACAAAGCAACAGAACTCATAGCTCTTGGACAATGTGTTGTGAACCTGAAAGCACCCATTGAGTATTTCACCGAACATATTTTTAATTACCCAACAATGATTGGTGCCTATAAAAATGCTGCCAATGATGCCCTTTTGCGCGAAAAATAATCTGAGTTTTTGAGAATTGGAGGTCCCCCAATTGTTTTCTTTTACAGAGAGGAATGGGATTTTACTTGTCAGAGACTCGGTTTTACGAACACATACAAGATTGTGTCCGACAATTCTGTCTCTATGAGTCAAATCTACGAAAGAAGTCATAAACGAATTTTTGACTTTCTTTATAAGTACACTCAAAACGCGGACACAGCCATGGATTTGATGCAAGACAGCTTTTTAAGTTTCCATAAACATTATGGTAATGCTGGTCTCTCGGAAGAGAAGTCCATCATGGTTCTGTACACCATCGCTCGCAATTTATCCATTAATTATGCTAAAAAATTTTCCACATCTAGGGAAATTGCTTCTGATGAAATCGAATTTCACAGTCATAATCCAAAATTAGAAACAAAAGCAGAATACCAAGATTTGGAAGACCGCTTGTATTCGTTTTTAGGAGAACTTTCGGAGGATGAAAGGTCAGCGTTATTACTCAAAAACGTAGAAGGATTCCAACTCGTTCAAATCGCGGAGGTCTTAGGAGTTTCTGTTTCCACCGCCTCAAGGCTTGTCATCAAAGCCACTGAGAAAGTATTGGCCATAGCAAAAAGGGAAAATCTGGTTCCAGATTAAAACGAATGAGCGAATTAGAAGACCAAAAACACATAGAAGCGTTGGAAGCCCTTTTGCGAAAACCGTCCAAAGTGACGGAGCAGGCGGAGTTCCCAAATTGGGAAACATTGGTTACACGTTCCCCTCGCGAAGAATGGAATGGACCATCCTCTAGACCAAACAAAGTCCTCTCTTTTTTTCGGAAACCGGCAGGTCTTACCCTTGTGGGTGGGACTAGTTTTGCCATCGCAGCCGCCATATTGTTTGTTTTTCTCATCAAACCTAAAACCACTTCTACCGAAGTGTCTTCCTCGGCAGTGATGGAGAAAAAACGCGAGATTCTCTCTCCACTTTCTGTTTCTGTATCCCAAGTAAAGGGGAAGGTTTTTGTTTTTCCAGCTGGCAGTGCTACGAAAGTACCATTGGTAAATAAATACCAAATCACTTCGGGAGATGTCATCACAACGGAATTGGCATCCCAAGTAGACTTACAGTTTGAAACTGGTTCTTGGTTACGAATCAATCCCCAATCGGAAGTCATTGTTCAGTCGTTACAAAAATCTGATCTAGGATCATACTCACAAAAGTTCTCTGTGAAAAAAGGAAAACTTTTTGCTTCTGTTTCTAAACTTTCGAAAGACAGTGAGTTTATTGTCCAAGCAGGAGAACACCTTACGCAAGTTCGTGGAACTATTTTTAGTATTTCCTACGATGGACTTGTGGAAACAGTTGCGGTGCGAGAAGGATCTGTTGCTTTCGGGGATTTAATCCTAAATGCTAAACAACAAGCAGTTGTTAAACAAGGAGAGACATTCCCTGTCATTGCCTCTCAATTGAGTCCCAAAGAAGATAAAGAACTTAAAGCTTTTTATACCCAATCCATACTTGCCAAAGAGTCATTACTTTACCTTGAACATTCTCGTTTGGAATTGGTTCGTTTAGAGGATGGAACCGAATACCGAGGTGTGATTTTAGGACAATCGGAAACCCATCTCCACTTCCAAGGGATGGATGGAAAGATCGAAATCCCCATCAAAAACATTCTCGAAACCGAAAAAATCCGTTAAAATTCATAAGTTTTTTGACAAGATTTCCTTTTTCTGAAAGGCTCTTTACCGAATACCTCTAAGATCATATAAAGGAAATTATGCCAGAGAATCACAAAAAAAACTTTCGATTTCGTTATCTCATCGATAAAGAATTCCAATTAAAATTCTTAGCACATTATTCTCTTCTGTTTATTTCTGGGGTGATTGTCACTCTTTTGTTCTTATATTGGTTGAACCAATCCAAATATGATGGTGGGGCAGTGTTCCGCCTTCGTCAGGATGCACAAACAGTGTATTGGAAAGTGGAAAACGAAGATGCGGCTCCAGGTGAAGCCAAAGAAAAGTTTGTACCACGGGAAATTTATCTGCCCAATTACGACCACCAACTGAATTTATACACCATCCAATTTGATGCAGTGGTGACACTTTCTGTCTTATATTTATTGTTAATCACAGTTTTCTCCATTTTCAAATCACATAAAATGGCAGGTCCTGTCTTTAGCATCAAACGTTCCTTGCAGAGGATGGCTTCTGGAGACCCAATTGAAACCATTCGGATTCGAAAAGGGGATGAATTCCAAGAGTTAGTAGAAGTGTTGAATGAAGTGATCCAAAAGAGGATGAACGACCAAAACAAGAAGTCTACATAAGATTTCTATGTCACATGAAAGTAGGGGCGGCCCCCGCCCCGAATTGGGTGGTGGAGGTGGGCCTTGTGGGCTTTTTTCCCAAATCCAACCCTAACAGAATTTTCATAAAAAGTCCACTCCTACCTTCCCTTTTGAAAAAATTACAAACAAAAGTTCACCTTTAGAACCAATTCTCTGCTGGATTCGAGTACCATCCTCGATCTTTTCACGATTCCAAACCCAATTGAACTTATTTTCTAAAATGGGAACAAGTCCTTCATACGATTCCGATTGACTTTTCTACATACATTCGTATAAAATTTTTCCGATATGAAACAATCTGGAAAATCGATTATCGTAGGGATCATTCTTTTGGGGATGACTTTAGTGACAAACTGCAACCAACCAACTCTTGCTAAGCTCAATAAAGACAATATCTTGGGGGCAGATGCGAAAGAAGAACTCCTCCAAGCTTCCAAAAGAATAGATGGTGTCAAATTTGCCTCTCTGGGAGTCAACTCATCAGGAGCAGCGGCATCTTCAGAGCTTCTAAATGGCATTTTGATTCCAATCCTTGCCGAGATTAATCCAGATAAATATTATAAACGTGATGGTGTGGACGCTTGTGTAAAGAATATCTATATTCTTGGATTAGCACTTCCCAATTATGCTTCTGTCGAACTTTCCTGCAAAATTGAGGAAGTGAAAACTTTCGATTTTTAAGAAAACTGAAACCAATGAATGGAATCAAAATTTCCTTCATTGGTTTACTGAATCAACTGAAGCGATACACCAAATAATCAACTTCGAATACTTTTACTTTTGAAGCCTTATTTTGATTTGAGATACTATGAATTATGAAGCAATATGGTACTTCCCATAATCAATCTTATGTCACATAACATTTGTTACCGTCTGTATAGAAAGGCACATCGGTAACATATTAGATCATTCACATGGGTGGCATTGAATACGTATTGGGACTGTGACTAAGCCATCATAAGTTTGGTCGTTTGAATTGTTACAAACCAAACTGATGATGCTAATTTTAATGATAGACTATTGTTCCACGCAAAACAATTTCCAACTGTTGTTGCCACAACCGCCGTTACCAGTGGCAAAATTGACTGATGTAGAACCGATACGATTGGTTCTATATAAAACGAATGAATACAAATGCGAAACGAACTTTATTTTGTACCACAGGCTTTTTTCTTTAAGTCTTCACAAAGATAAGAACCTACCAACCTTTCTGCATCACATCGAAATTTTGCTGATGCTTTGATTTCGGTACTCCCTGTAACTGCCGAAGCGGATTCCGCACAGTAGGTATAGGATTGGTAAATCACAAGTGAACATGCTAAATAATCTAAATCGGCACGTTCACATTTTTCATAAGAATCGCTAGTCTTCGTACATTGGCTGAAGATGAGGAAAACTAGAACGAGGAAGGTTTGTCGCATGGTCACGTTGTTAGTTAGACAAAATTATGGATTTGAATTGGAATTTTTTTTCTCTAGGATAGCATTCGTTTCCACATACCGAACGGAAGGATTTTGTTTCAATTCCATTTTTAATTTTTCTAATCCAGGATCCACATCAAACTGAATTCTATAAGCAGGTTTGAATTGAATGTGGAGTACTAACTGATACGTACCGAAACCCTGGAGAAGTTGTTTCCATTCCTCCATTGATAACTCTTTTTCAGTACCTACAATGTAGTCACCACGATGTGAGCTTGGCTTCATTGGTATATGATTTAGTATAGGTTTTTTACGTTCTGCCATACTTTCCTTCACCCCTTGCGCACATGTAACGTAAGGGATGAGAAGAATAGAAAGTAAAAGTTTATTGAAGCGTTGCTGTAACACCTGTCACCTGATTGATGTGTTTCACAGAATCATTCGCATTAATAGCTTTGCCATATTTTGTATTGGAAGATATTGTTGCCGTCGCAGTTCCACCATCTATTAACTTTTGGATAACTTCCGAATACGTAAACAAAGGATTATAAGCTCTAATCAATGCGGCAACCCCTGCTACATTTGGTGTTGCCATTGATGTTCCATTGTAATTACCGTAAGAGTTATTAGATGCAATCCAAGCACTTAGATAAAAGTCTCCAAACATTACTCCACCATTTTGCACAGTGCTATCTGATTTGTATCTGTATCCTACTGTACAACTTGTCACTGCTGAATTCATACAATTTGTCAATGTAACTTCTTCAGATAGAATGAATGAATAACCAACTCCAGAAATTGTTTTTCTACACAATTTCTGAACATACATTGATCGATTGTAATCTGGGAGAGTTAGAAGTGTTCCACCAGAAAACGGACTTGAGGCATCATTTTTGTAATATACTTCAGTATAATCATAACATGTATCTCCAATTGATTCACCATCTGAAACAATTGTCTGAAACAAAGATACTTTCGTCGAATTGTTTGGAATGGTAAACGATTTATAAACAGTTCTATCAACACTTGCAGAGACAGATGTTGGGTTATTGTATGGAGGAGTAAAATTGAAGTTAATGACAGAACAATCATTGGGTAATGCTAAACCTTTTAGAGTGCCAGATCCAATTGCACAAGACTGATAAGCCCAAGTAACGGATCCACCAGACCCACCAGTTGTCCACCCAGTATAATTCGAAGTTCCTTCATTGTAGGTAGTTTCACTTCCAAAAATACTATAGATATTGGTTCCTGGAGCACCGAAGTCAACAGCACGATTTGCAGCAGTAGTGGTTGTATCAAAATTAGAAAAGCTCGCACGTTGGAAATTTTGATCTAGTGCAGCGATACAAATTTGATTCGCATTATTGTTTTTACAAGGGTAGGAATTTCCAGATGCGAGATCTGTGTTTTCATTCCCAGCTGCTACCACAACTAAAACATCATTGGCTTTTGCAAATTCTACCGCATCGTAAATCAACTGGCTGAATTGTGTTCCACCTAAACTCATGTTGATGATTTTAGCACCGTTTCTTACAGCAAAGTAAATTCCGTCGGTAACAGTAGCGTTACTTCCTCCACCTACTCCCAATACTCGAACTGACATGAGTTGAGCAGATTGGCAAACTCCAGAAATTCCTTTATTATTATTTCCTACTGCACCAATGGTTCCAGCTACGTGACTTCCATGGCCTTCCTCATCTTTTGGATCATTGTCGCCAGAGGCAAAATCCCATCCATGATTAGGGCATCCACCACCAATTGTAAATCCATCTTTATCTTTGCAACTTGCGGAACCATCCCACATATTTGCTGATAAGTCCTCATGGTTATAGTTGATACCTGTATCAAGCACAGCAATAATGATAGAACTGCAGTTCGAAGTCACATCCCAAGCACCTAATACGTTCATATCTTTCCCGATAGCAGACTCACCTGGTGGGTTATTCGTTGTATAAGATGGTGATGAAATGGTTTGATTTGTGTTATTTAAACCCCAAAGTTTTCCAAAGTCAGTGTCATTTGGAGCTGTAGCTTGCGCATAATAATAGTATTTTGGCTCAGCATATTCGACGGAAGGATCAAGTTTGGCACGAGTGACTGCATCAGCTACCGATTCATTACTAGCAATTTTTACTGTTGTAAAATTTGCTCTTTTACTCACATGTCCAACTTGAAAACCTAATGATCTCGAACGATTGAATATTTCATCACTTGAGACAGATGGTTTGAATTTAATTATAATTTCATCTGGTGCAAAATCAGGTCGATTTGTTGCTCCAGATTTTGAAAGTGAATTGGTAATACTACTTTCAAATCGGAACGGTTCAGTTAAAAAATTCCGTTGGTTTGGATTGGAAATAATAACTGTTGATGTAAGAGCTGTTATTAGACAAATGAGTTTTATTTTCGAAGCGTAACTTAGTTTAGTTTTCATATCTGTTATTTTCCTTTTGGATTAGGTAGAAGGTACATTTACTGATGTTTGAGTCGATGGTGTTCCACCGGTCGTATTGTATTTACCAAATGCAAAAACCTTTATATACCATGTCCCATAAGTATTCACTGTGATGATTTTGGTAGTAGGAGTTGTACCACCAGCATTTGGGACTGTGTCGCAAAATATAGTAGTCCCATTTACATCAGCAGGATTAAACCCACTTGTTTTACTATAACAAACCTTATAACCACCATCGGTATCATTCACCGCTTTTTCTTTTAATGCAGTCCATGAAACAGAGATACCTGCATTCGATTTTCCAGTCCCTTCTACTGTGATATCAGATGATGAGGATGAACCATTGTTTCCATTCGTACTTGTGACTCTAACGACTGCTGTTTTGGATCCACTTGTAGTCGGGGAGAAAGTAACTGTAAATGTTGTACTTTGTCCTGGAGTCAATGACGTAGAACCTGCAGCACTCGTTGTGAATTGATCTGTATTCCCACTGAATTCATTTACAGCAAGTCCTGTGAGTGTTGCCGTTCCGTTATTGGTGATCGTAACGGTTTTTGCCGTGGAAGATAAACCTGGCCATAAAATTCCAAACGTTGGCAGAGTTCCACCAGAAGTATACGAACTAGAGTTATGTGAAATGGCTATGGTTGGAACTGGTTTTACGGTTGCTGTACCGTTCACTGTAAATATAAAATTGGATGGTGTTGCATTCACTGTAATCGTTGATGATTTTGATGTTGGCGTTGTATTCGCTGGTGAAAACGTTACATTAAATGTAAATGTTCCATCTTGTGCTAATGTTGATCCATTCGCAACGGAAACTGCAGAAACCGTAAACTGTGCATTGGAACTCTCCACAACGGGAGTTCCTAAAGTGGAAGGTAAACTCCCTGTATTACTAATTGTGAACTGAACCGGTGTTCCAGAAGATTGTTCTTCTACACTTCCTACATTAAAACTACCATTGCCTACAATTTCAGTTGCTCCTTGAGAAACTGTCAACTTTGCTGCAGCTGGTCCGCCTGTACCAGTGAATGTTAATTGGAAGGCAGATAGTGCTGGATCCGAAGTGGATAACTTTACAATTGCAGTCTTAAGTCCTTCCGAAGTTGGTTTGAATCGCAAACTAAAGGTTACAGAAGCATTGGGTGCAAGTGTTGTTTGGTTCGGTTGTGTCAATTGGAAGTGTGAACTATCAGTTCCACTGATGGTGACAATTGGGGATCCTGGCAAAGTCAGGGATGAGGTACCTTTGTTTTGGATTGTGAGAGTCGCTAATTTTCCATTGGTCGTATTGATGGGTTCAGAACCTAAACTGATACTTGACCCACTTTCCCTAGCAACACCCGAATAAGTAACTTCTAACTTCGGTGCTCCGACATCCGTTCCCCCTCCCCCTCCACCGAGTCCTAACAGAGCAAATGCGGCTCCCCCTCCACCACCTCCGCCCGCACCCGGGCAAGATATAAACGTGAAAATAGAAAATAAGGGAATTAGAATGTACTTTTTTTGCATGTGTTTGGGACCAAAACGTTGATTTTCGACCACTATAATATCCCTAACAAAGAATCGCAAGTAGAGTGTAAATTGCTAGTGGGGTCATAAACCGTTAAAAACGGTGCAAGTCCATTTTTAGAACGTATTTTCTGGTTTGATTCCATTTTTTTACCAAAACCAAAGTTTCTTCACAGTTAACATTGGATCTGATAATGTTAAAATGGTTTGTTATTGGAAACAAAATCAATTTTGTAAAGATTACCACTACTAATCAATCAAAGCATTGCTTTTAATTCTGAAGCATGGTAATATCCATTATGGTATATTATTTCATTCTCACAGCCATTCCCTTTGCCATCGTTTCTGCTTTTTGTATCCATTGGATCACCCTAAGCGACGAATCGAATCCAGAAAAACGTTTAGAGATTTCCCGAGGGGTATATTTAGGATTTTCGTTCCAAGTGATTGTTTTTGCTTGGTTATTATTCCAATTAGGTCATTCACGTTTTGCCTTTCCAGTTGTTGCAATCGCCTTTTCTATGCTAGGTGACTGGTTCAATTTACAATTCCCATTGGCGAAAAAATATATGAAAGATCCTGTTTTAGGTGGCATCTTTAGTTTCGCCATTGCTCAAATCTTTTTTTTATTGGCCATTCGCCAATTGATCACTTGGGAAGAATTGTATTCTAGTCCGAGACCCTTCCTCATTACTTTACTTTTTATCATATTGCCCGCTTTGATTTTCTATTTTAGAGTGTACAATCCGAATCGTTCCAAATGGGTGATGGCTTCTGCGTTTATTTATGGAATCATTTTGTGTTTTTTTGTGTCCCTATGTATTAACGCCTATTTGTTGTATGGTGGTGTTTGGATTTATTTGGGAATTGGAGCAGGATTTTTCCTTCTCTCAGATGCTGTGATGGGTGAAACAACAATCAATGGTACAAGACATCCAAAATGGGAATTTCAAGTTCCATGGATTACCTATCTAATTGCTCAGTGTTTTTTACTCGTTGGTTTTTTTCTTGTTTCCCATACGAGACTACTTGCTCATTAAAATGAAAACTCTGAATCCATTTTAAGAGAGTGAGTTGCTTTCTCCCACAAAAGTAATGTTTGTTTGCGTTTGGGGTCCCAACGGTAACCACCAAATAAACCAGAAGATTGGATGACTCGGTGGCAAGGAATGAGTACTGCAATTGGATTTTTTCCAATGGCGGTACCCACTGCACGTTGTGCATTTTTTTTGCCAATGGATTCCGCAATTTCTCCATAAGTGGAAGTATCTCCTGAAGGGATCGACAAAAGTGATTGCCATACCTTTATTTGGAAAGGAGTCCCTAACACAGACAGATGGATAGGAGATTTTGGTAACGAAAACGTTTGTAAAAAATCCTTCACTGGATTGTGTATTTCTCTTTGTTCTTCAATCCAACTCGCATTTGGGAAACTTACTTTGATTGCAGACAAACTCTCTTCTTTGTCCTGACCTGGTTGTAAAAACTGTAAACTCTGAATCGATTTCTCAGACGATACAACTACCATTTCCCCTAGAATTGTAGGAAAAAACTCATAGTATAAGACTACCCCTTCTCCAAACGATTTATATTCACCTGGAGTCATTCCTTCTAATTTGATAAATAAATCGTGTAATCTACCTGTGCTGGATAATCCCAATCGGTATGTAGTATCAAGTATTGATGTTTTTTGGATGATTCGTTTAGCGTGTGTTACCGTTACAGAAGATAAAAATTGTTTGGGTGTGACACCAACATACTCTAAAAACAGTTTTTGGAAATGAGAAGGACTTAATTTGGCAATTTGAGCCAATGAATCTAAACTGGGTTGGGATTCAAAATTTTGGATCAAATATTCAATGACATTTTGAATGAGTTGGTAATGTTTTCCTTGCGATTCCACAATGAAAGTTTACTCAATCCTTTGGGATTCGAAAACCCGATTCTTGTGATTTTTCCAAAAAAATACATTTTGTTTGCATTTTTTTACGGGTCTTGGAAGTATTTTTTTATACTAAAAAGACTGTGAATCCCAACTTCGAAACATTCCCTGTTTTATCCGCCTTACAAAAGATAGTTGATTCTATCCAAAAAAATCCTGTAACGATTTTGGATGCACCACCGGGTTCTGGTAAAACGACTGCCCTACCTTTGGAACTTTTAAAATTCAATTTAACTGCAGGGAAAAAAACTTGTATCCTCGAACCAAGACGGATTGCAGCAAAAAATGCAGCCAAACGGATTTGCCAGACCATTGGAGAATCAGTTGGCGGAACTGTTGGATACCGTGTCCGTTTTGATTCTAAAATCAATCGAGATACAAAAATCGAATTTGTTACTGATGGGATTTTAACAAAATATCTACTGTCTGATCCTGAACTGTCTGAATATGGTTTACTTATCTTTGATGAATTTCATGAAAGAAGATTAGAATCGGATCTTTGTTTTGCTTTGGCTAGAAAATCCCAAGAGATCTTTCGAAGTGATTTAAAAATTCTCATCATGTCTGCTACTTTAGAAGGACAAAACTTTGTTAATCTTGGGATTACAAATCCTCCCATTGAAGTTTCAACTGTCACACATCCATTAGAAATTTTCTATATGGGCCAATCTCAAAAAAATATCATACAACGATTCATCGACCTAATACCCAAGGCAGTCGAACAGACAACAGGCGATATTTTGGTTTTTTTATCGGGGAAAAAAGAAATTTTAGATTTAAAATCCCAACTTGAGGTAAACCAAACAATCAAAGAGAACTCTATCGTTCTTCCTTTGTTTGGAGATATGAATTTATCTGACCAAGAAAAAATCTTCTTACCAGACTCTCGAGGCAGAAAGAAAATTATCTTATCCACAAATATTGCAGAATCATCTGTAACCATTCCTGGTGTGCGAGTCGTTTTTGATTCTGGTTATTTTAAACATACAATTTTTGATCCTGATTCGGGAATCACACACTTGGTCCGAGACCGAATTAGTCTCAGTAGTGCAAAACAAAGAGCAGGACGTGCATCGCGTGAAGGGAAAGGATTCGTTTACAAACTTTGGTCCAAAGAGGAAGAATCAGACTTTTATGATCGTACGAAACCAGAAATCCTCGAAGGTGATTTAGACCGCTTGGTTTTGGAAATCAAATCATTTGGTGAAGAAATAAATTCTCTTCCTTTCCTTGACCCACCAAACAAAGGTTCACTGGCACTTTCCATGGCACGTTTAAAATTATTAGGTTGTTTAGACAAAAAAAACCAACTTACAGATTTAGGGAAAGAAACGTTATTATACCCCCTTCCCATTCGATTAGGATGTGTGATCTCACGGTTGCCAAAAGAAAAAGAAACTATCATTGCAGACATTGTATCGATTTTGGGTAAAGAATCCACAGGAACAGAGACAAAGGAATTTCCGAATTCCATTTCACAGAATTCATTCTCACAAGAATTAAAACTCGTTTATGAGCAAATTTTGAGCATTTTTAAAGGGAAAAATGTTTATCCACAAAATAACAAAAGTGACCACAGAGACTTTTATTTTTGCAAAGGATTTCCAGATCGGATAGGAAAACGAAAAGAAAAAGAGGGGAAAGAGTATAAACTCTCCAATGGAAAAATAGGTACGTTTAATTCAAACTTACTCCACTTACCCGAATACATACTTGCACTCGATACAATTTCTTTTGGATCTACTTTATACATCACACAATACCTCCCCATTTCTATTGAACAAATCGAAGAAAGTCTTAACGAACACATTGAAACATTACAAAGCCCTGAAATGAAAACAAACCAAAGGGATGAATCTTTTCTAATTGTCAAAGAGGAAAGAAAAATTGGGGATCTGATTTTGGATTCTAAAGAACTCACAAAACCAAATCCAACCTCCATTCAAAATGCTCTGTTAGAATACTTATCTAGTTTGGATTGGGATTACGAATGGAAAAAAAGAGAAGACCTTTTGTATTATTATCATCGAGTACAATTTTTGGTCAAAAATGGTGTGTTAGGTGTCAATGTTTCCCTGGATCATTTGAAATCAACAGTAAAGGAGTGGCTGTTTCCATTTCTAAATTTTGAAGCACAAAAGTTTTCTTTAACAAATCTTCCATTTTTAGAAGCATTTAAATCTTATGTAGGATATGAAAACCAATCGATCATCCAAAAGGAGGCACCGACATCAATCCAAGTTCCTTCTGGTTCTACTTTACCCTTACAATACCATAACAATGAGCCCGAGTTACATGTCAAATTACAGGAGTTATTCGGACTTAAATCTTTACCAAATTTAGCAAATGGGAAAGTAAAAATCTTAGTCCATTTGTTATCACCCGCAAGAAGGCCAGTTCAAATTACAAAAGACTTAGAAAGTTTTTGGAATAACGGATATCATGAGGTAAAAAAAGAGTTAAAAGGACGTTATCCAAAACACCCTTGGCCAGACAAACCTTGGGAAGCGATTCCTACAAAACATTTAAATCACAACAAACGTTCGTAAGTTGAAACCCAACCTTTTTGGTTCACAAAAAATTTCGATTGGCAATTAGGACAAAGGTGATCTCCCATTTGTTTGAACCGAAGTAAAGTTTGGCACTCAGGACAATGGATCGTTTTCCCTTCCTGTGGAGATTTGGGAGTGAGTTCGTTTGCGGGAGTATCCCCGATATAAAAAGATTCTAAATAATGGATACACTCTGCTTCTTCGTCAAAAAACGAAAAGAAGGCATTTTGTTCAGATGGAACTTCCGATTTTAATCCAAAGCCTGCTAGTTTTGAACCAGTTTCTTTGCATCTCTCCGCCATTTTCCTTAAAAATTCCCAACCGACTTCCGTCACCTCTGTGACTTCTGTAAAATCAAGGCAAAAAAGCGAAGGCGAAAGAGTTTCTTCCTTTAGTTTTAAATAAAGTTCCGAGCCAATTTCTGCGGAAAAAATCCCCGCGAGGCGGAAAAGAAGTGATTTCAAACAGGTTTTTCCTCTTTTCTATTCTTCGGAACAGATTCTGTATTTACAAGGAATTTTGTTCCAAATACCTTTATTTATCAGATATGAAATCGATCCCAAGACGATACTGGGTTTTTCCTGTAGACATTCTCTTTATGTTTCTGTCCTATTTTCTCGCACACTTGGTGCGATTTGAAAATATTGGGTTTCTCGAGAATTACCCTGATTTTTGGGTCTGCGCCACAATCGTCGTGGTCACGAGAAGTATTGTATTTTTATTTTCAGGAATTTATCGTTCTTTGTGGTCCTATGCTTCGTTACACGACCTTTTGGCCATCATCAAAGCGACTATCCTTTCTTCCTTGGTTTCTACCTTAGCCCTTCTCTTTTATAATCGATTTTACCAATTATCACGAATGGTTCCTATTCTTGATACCCTCATCCTTTTAGGATTTTTGTGCCTACGAAGTTTGAGTTGGAGAATGATCAGAGAACAAATTTTTAGCCCTGACAAAACCAGGAAAGGAACTCCAATCCTCCTCGTTGGTGCAGGGAAATTAGGAAGTTCTTTTTTAACTGAAATTAGGCGAAACGTAGACTTAGATTATTTCCCAATCGGATTTTTGGATGATAATGTTTCCAAAAAAGGTGGTTACATCCAAGGAATTCCCATTCTCGGATCAACTGAAGAAATTGGAAAAGTTTTGAATCGTTATGCGGTCAAAAAAGTCATTATGACTGTTCCACAACCCGATGGACGTGTTGTGAGTAAACTGATGAAAGAATGCGAAGGTGCAGGTGTTGAGTTTAAAATCTTACCTACATTTGGCGAATACCTTGCAGAGAAACCCAATATCACACAACTTCGCGAAGTACAAGTGGAAGATTTGCTTGGTAGACCTACCGTTGATTTAGAAATTGAATCCATTCGATCTTACCTAGAAAAAAAAGTCATTCTCGTAACGGGTGCTGGTGGGTCGATTGGATCGGAAATTTGCCGTCAAGTAGCTCTTTTTAAACCAAGTGTACTTGTCATCTTAGATGCCGCCGAAACGCCGTTATACGAGATTGACTACGAACTTCGAAAAAACTTTTCTGAATTGAATATTGACATTCGACCTGTCATCGCTGATGTAAAAAATTTATCTAGAATCTCGGCTGTTTTTGAAGAACATAGGCCATCTGTTGTTTTCCACTCAGCTGCCTACAAACATGTCCCCATGATGGAGATTAATCCTTCGGAAGCGATTCTCAATAATGTGATGGGAACAAAAAACGTAGCCGATGTGTGTCGATTGATTGGAGTGGAACGTTTCGTACTCATTTCCACAGACAAAGCAGTAAACCCAGTCAATGTGATGGGTGCCTCAAAACGTGCTGCTGAAATTTACCTTCAACATATCTCTCAAAATTCTAGAACCAAATTCATCACAGTTCGATTTGGGAATGTACTTGGTTCCAACGGAAGTGTGATCCCAAGGTTCCGAGAACAAATCAAACGTGGTGGTCCTGTGACAGTGACTCACCCAGAAGTGATCCGATACTTTATGACAATCCCAGAAGCCACACAACTGGTTTTACAAGCAGGGAGTATGGGAGAACATGGGGAAATCTTTTTACTCGATATGGGTGAACCGGTTCGCATATTATCACTTGCCGAAGAGATGATACGCCTTTCTGGATACACACCTTACAAAGATATTAATATCGAATTTTCTGGACTTAGACCGGGGGAAAAACTTTACGAAGAACTTCTGTTAAATGCAGAAGGAATCAAAAAAACCCACCACCCAAAAATTCGAATTGCTGCTCCACTTGATCACTACAATTTATTACTCTTTCAAAATAAACTGAATCGGTTATTTTCCCTCGCAAAAGCCAATAAAAATAGGGAAATTTTTGCAGGATTAAAAGACATCATTCCAGAATATAAAATCCACGATGAATACATCGAATGGGAAACTTCACACGGTAAAAGGAATTTATGAGCCAAAACCTCACGCAGGAAGAAATCACAACATTACGTGAGTTCAAAAGAGACTTATTCAATTTATACTGGGAACGTTTTGGAGTTTTTTACCTCCATGTAATGCCTCATCCAAAATTGGAAATTGGGAAACGTGGACTTCTCAATGCAGAAAAAGAATCTGGCATCGTACTCGTGTTTGGTGATAAAGCAGTCAAAGTATTGGATAGTAAACCAGATTATTTATTCGCGGAACTACAATTTGGTTCTACCTGGGAACCAACCATGATCCCTTGGGATGCCGTTTTTAGAATTTACGACAAATTCCAAAATTCTGCTACCCAACTTCGGTTTTTACAAATCGAAACAAACACAAACCCAGAAGAATCATTATCAAAACCAAAATCCCAAAAACCAGAAGTCACTGGCGAAGGGAATGTCATTCGAGTTGATTTTGGAGGCAAACGAAACGAATGAATTTTTTTACCATCACACGCGGTGACCTGGATGGATTTTTTGGTCTTATGGTCGACAACCTCATCCAACTTCTTGTCTTATCAGCTTTATGTATGGGTGTCTGTGGATTCCCTTTACCATTTATCACTTCTGTCGTGTTACCTGGTGCGGCGATTTCCTTACTCATTGGGAATGTTTTTTATGCATGGCAAGCATGGAAATTGGGACAAAGGACAAATCGTACGGATGTAACGGCAATTCCATACGGTATCAATACTGTTTCTCTATTTGCATTTATCTTTTTTGTCATGTTCCCCACCTACCAAGCAACAGGTGATTATAAGGAAGCCTGGAAAGCTGGTTTACTCGTTTCCTTTGCGTCTGGACTCATTGAAGTTTTGGGATCTTTTGTTGCTGCAAAAATTAGGAAATACACTCCAAGAGCAGCTTTACTTTCCGCTTTAGCTGGCATTGCGCTTACGTTTATCTCAATGGACTTTCTACTACGAACGTTTGAAAGGCCTATGATAGCCTTTATTCCTTTTGGAATTATCCTCTTACAATATTTTGGGAAAGTACGATTCCCATTTGGGATTCCTGGTGGATTTTTATCGATTCTTGTTGGTGTACTTTTGTCTTATCTATCTGGTTTTTGGGGAGATCCAATTTATAAGGATGGTGGGATCCAAAATGGATTGGAAACATTGGGTTTTTATTTCCCACAATTATCGCTTACTTCTTTATTTGAAACCCTAACCTATTCAAATTTACAAGCTTACTTTTCGATCATTTTGCCCATGGGGATCTTCAATGTGATTGGTTCTTTACAAAACATCGAATCTGCGGAAGCTTCTGGTGATAGTTTTGATACAAAAACATCCTTACTAGTCAATGGAGTTGGTACACTCGCCGGAACCGCATTTGGATCACCCTTCCCAACAACCATTTACATCGGCCATCCAGGGTGGAAGGCGTTAGGTGCAAAACATAGTTATTCCATGTTATCTGGTGTGTTCATGACGATTGTTAGCCTTTTTGGTCTGATGGGTTTAATACAAGCCTTAATTCCAGTGGAAGCGGGGATGGCAATTGTTCTTTGGATTGGGATCATCATCACAAGCCAAGCATTCCAAGCAATCCCCAAACACCATTCCCCAGCTGTTGTTGTAGGTTTGTTACCAGCGTTTGCTGGTTGGGCGGTTCTTATCATCCAAAATGTTTTTTTATTTTTGGATGGGAAACTGCAGGGGATCTTGCAAGAGTTAGGTGCAAAACAAGCTTACCATTTTTCACTTTCTGATATTCCTCCTCACTTACCTTTCCTTCCCTATGCTCTCTCTGGGATCCTTTCTCTTTCGCAAGGATTTCTCATCACATCAATGATTTGGGCTGCGATGGTTGTCTTTATTTTGGAAAGGGAATGGTTAAAAGCAAGTGTTTGGGCAGTCATTGCCGCTTGTTTATCTATGTTTGGTTGGATCCATGCATACGAATTGAAAGGGAATGCCATTTTCAATCGGTTTACAGAAATTGCAAATTGGGACTTCCCGATTGCCTATATTTCTCTTGCGACCTTATTTTTACTCATCCAGTTCCTTGGTTCCAAAGAAAAAGGGGAAAATTTAGAACATTAAATTGCTTGTAATCTTTTGGCAAGAGAAGTAAAGTTTCAGTCTAATATGTAGGTTCTTGTTTAAGAACCGTAAGGAGAACAATTTCCTATGACTTGGATCAAACGAATCGGTTTTTTCCTGTTAACCAATATTTTGATTATGACAACAATCTCCATCGTGACTACCCTTATGGGATCGATGGGATTTAGCATCCGTGCCTTTGGTTTGGATCTAACACAACTCATTGTATTCTGTTTAATGTGGGGTATGGCGGGGTCTTTTATTTCGCTCTTACTTTCAAAGATGATGGCGAAATGGACGATGGGTGTCAAAGTCATCGACCCAAAACAAGCTTCCGCTCACGAGATGGATGTGTATCGAAGAGTGCAGTCTTTGGCACAACGTGCACACCTTCCTATGCCAGAAGTGGGAATATACGAATCTCCAGAAGTGAATGCTTTCGCTACTGGACCTAGTAAATCAAGTGCCCTTGTTGCCGTTTCCACTGGATTACTCAACCGAATGAACACGCAAGAGTTAGAAGGTGTGCTTGCACATGAATTGTCTCACGTAGCAAACGGAGATATGGTGACCTTAACTCTCATCCAAGGTGTTGTGAACTCGTTTGCAATGTTCATCTCTCGTATCATTGCTTATGTAGCTGCCAATGCAGTGAAAGAAGAGATGGCTCACATTGTCAGAATTGTTGTGACCATTGCTCTTGATATTGTATTCTCAATTTTAGGATCCATGGCAGTTGCTTATTTCTCTCGCCAAAGAGAATTCCGAGCAGATGCAGGTGGTGCTAAACTTGCGGGAAGAGAGTCGATGATCTCTGCTCTTGAATCCCTTAGACAAATGGTGGAGATGCCAGAAGATCCGAGAGGAGAAGCAATTGCTTCCTTTAAAATTTCTTCAAAGAAGGGAGGATTCTTATCTCTTTTTGCCACTCACCCGGCATTGGAAGATCGAATCCTTGCTCTCAAACAAATGAGATAATCGATACCAAAAGTTTAAAAACAATTCGAAAGGTCGGTCATTGCCGGCCTTTTTTTATTGCAAGACCCTTGACATCTTTGGTTTCATCCTTATATGTCCATTGTTAAATCTAAAATTCGAACGATTCCTGATTACCCAAAACCAGGGATTTTGTTTCGAGACATCACTTCCCTTCTCATCGACCCAGAGGGTTTCCAACTGACCATTGGGATGTTTGTAGAACGATACCAAAATGCAAAATTAAATAAAATTGCAGCGATTGATGCAAGGGGATTTATTCCAGGTGCTGCCCTCGCTTTTCAATTAGGTGTAGGATTTGTTCCCATTCGAAAAAAAGGGAAACTACCTGGTAATACGATTTCCGAGTCCTATGCATTGGAATATGGAGTTGACCATGTGGAAATTCATACTGATGCCATTGTTCCGGGAGACAAAGTTCTCATCATGGACGATTTAATTGCAACTGGTGGAACCTTGGAAGCATCCATCAAACTCATTCAAAATCTAAAAGGACAAGTGCATGAATGTTCTACCATCATCAACTTACCTGATTTAGGTGGCGCAAAAAGGATCAAAGATACTTACGGTATTGATGTTTATTCTATTTGTGAGTTTGAAGGACACTAAACAATTCATTCATAACAAAAAGTTTCGATTAAACGTTAGTTTTCCAATCGGAACTTTTTGTTTTATCCACTCTAATATTCACTTCATTCCCTAAAAAATTCCATCTTACTAAAAATAGTTTTTTAAGGATATGGATTCCACGTCCACCCGTTACCAATTTTCGATCAGATTCAATTGGGCTCGGGATTGACCTTGGGTTAAAACCTTTCCCACTATCAATTACGTAAACATCAATGTATTTTGATGACTCAAACACATGTACCGTGATGATATCATCTTCTCTTTTCCCACCGTGTTCAAGAGCATTGTCCAAGGTTTCATCTACCAAAATTTGAAACCAGAAACTATCCATTGTTTTACGCCAATTTTGTTTCTCATATAAATTCCAAAGTTTTTCTTTCACTAACCTTGAATTGGATCTGTTTGCAGGAATTTGTTCCTCAAAGATTTGTTTTGATCTTTCAAATAAAAAGGAAAATGGATGAGTTAGATAATCCTTTGTGAAGGAATAATGGAATAAAAATACAGTGAAGCAGAATAAAAACAATAAATTCAAAAATAAGAAAAAATGCAGAAAATAATTGGTAGAGATTGGGATAAGTAATGGGAAATTACAAATGATTAAGAATGTAAAACAAGCACCAAATGCTGCATAATAAATATATTCCATAAAAGTTTGAATCGCCGGGAAATTAAAACGCAATTTAGCAATGATCAAGTAAGAAAAAACAATGAATGTAATGATATAATATGCGTTATAGTAATATTTTAGTAGGATTAAACTAGCTTCTGGATATACATCGTTGAGAATTCCCAAATCAACCAGAAGTAACATGATTCCCATACCAAAAACAAAAGAAGAGATGATGAGAAGTTTTGGGAAGTTGCGGAAAAAAGTAGGAAAATGTAACCCAAAAAAAATGAGAACAAAGGATAAAAATACAAGAAATGTCGAAATGACATGAGGGTGATTTAAGATTTGGTTTTTTAAAAACAATGAATCAAGTAGGATTGTCAAATTACCAACACAGAAAAATCCAGCAAGAATTGAAAAACTTGTTTTCATTCCCGTGCGAGGGTTCTTTCTAAAGGAAACGATGCCTGTGATAAGAGAAAAAAAGGCTACCGATCCGAATAAAATGGATTCAAAAAAACTCATGCAGAATCAGAAAAAAATCTTAACCTCCCCACTTCCCTTTGCGAGTACTATTTTATTTTTTCTCACTTTATTCTCTTTTAGGATGAGTGCCGAATCCAACAGCCAATCCATTGACGAACTGAGGAAATCTGTAGTCCAAATCCGCGTATTTTCACAATCAAAAGATCCATATTCACCGTGGATGTCTTCTGGGATCTCTGCTTCCACAGGTTCGGGATTTATCATTTCAAAGAACAGGATTCTTACCAATGCTCATGTTGTTTCAAATGCTAAATTCATTGAAACCCAGAGAAACAACCAAACAGAATGGTTTGAAGTAAAGGTTCTTTACATTGCACATGATTGTGATTTAGCAATATTAGAAGTGCCAGATCAAAATTTTTACACAGATAGTATGGAATTAGAGTTAGGTGGTTTACCTGAACTAGCAAGCCCCGTAGATATCATCGGATATCCCATAGGAGGTAGTAAAATTTCAGTCAGCAGAGGAATTGTTTCACGTATTGAACAATCAAGTTATGCACATTCTCAAATTGATAGCCATTTAGTTGTGCAAGTTGATGCGGCTATCAATCCTGGAAATTCAGGTGGCCCTGCATTTCAAAATGGGAAAGTAGTTGGTGTAGCTTTCCAAGCATCAACCAAGGGCGAAAATATCGGATATATCATTCCTACCAATGTCATTCAACATTTTCTAAAAGACATAGAAGATGGAGAATACGACGGTTATGTGGAACTCGGGATCCAAACACAAAATTCATTTTCCGAATCACATCGAAACTTTTACGAAATACCAAATGGGGAGGAAGGTGTATTTGTCACCCGTGTGTACAAACAAGGTTCTGCAGATGGATTCCTTCAACCTGGTGATTATTTGACGACTATTGATGGTCGCAAAATTGGAAGGAATGGAAATCTAAAAGAAACAAACTCAATCGATTTTTTAGAAGTCATCGATAACAAATTTGCAGGAGAAGAAATCCAGTTTGATCTCATTCGAAAGAAGAAAAAAATTCGAGTGAGTTTTCCAGCGAAAAAAATGCCACAGATGGAAAACCAAAGGTCAAGGTATGGCACAGATTACCCCTATCTACTTTTGGGAGGTCTCGTATTCCAATCCGTAAATCGAGATCTCTTAGAATCTTGGAGTAAAATTGGACAAACACAAGGAGGCAGTTTACTTGTGTATCGATTTTATGAAGGTTCGAATTTATTAGATGGTGAGACAGAAGACATTGTATTATATCGTAAATTACCTCACCCCACAAACTCACATTCGGATTTTTATCTCAATATGGTTGTAGAATCATTTAACGGAACGAAGGTGCGAAATCTAAATCATTTCAAAAACTTAGTCCAATCTTCAAAAGATAAAACTTACAAAATATATTTTTATGGAATCCAAGTTCCGATGATTTTAGACCGAGAAGAATCTGAAAAAGCAGACGAACAAATCAAACGAACTAATCATATCAAAGGCAAATAAATGAAATTTTTATCAACCATCCAATCATTTTTGATTCTCGTTATTTGTTTTTCTAGTCCACTTACAAGTAAACCTGTGCCTGTGGGAAGCCAAGATCCCTCGATTTTACAAATCAAAGTCACAGTCTTGTATCCTAATTATATCCAACCTTGGAGATTTAAGAATCCAGAGATACGTCAGTCCACAGGAATTTATATCGGAGAAAATAGGATTCTTGTACCCGCACAAGCGATCTATTTTTATTCCAATATAGAAGTAAAAAAACCAGATACCTTAAAAGTATATACGGCAGAAGTAGAACGAATCGATGCAGATTTAGGTCTCGCCATACTTAAGTTAAATGATGCATCCTTTCAAAAAGATTTAAAAGCCGTCATCTTTCAAAGTGAAGTATTTTTACCAGGCACCGGTACGGTGATGGAAAGTAAGGACCAAAGGAATTTAGAAGAGAAAAAACTCAGAATGATTCGAATGGATATCGATTCCTATGCGAGTGGTTATGCGGAATATCCATACATTGAAATCCAATCCGAAGAAAAATTAGATGGTGTTGGTGAACTTGTTTTAGATGTCAATTCCCGAATCCCCCAAGGTATTTTATACCAATTCAAAGAAAATGGAATGGGTAAATTGATTCCTTCATTTTCAATCAAACATTTCATCGAAGGGAAATCATTTCCGTTTAAAGGATTTCGATTCAAACCTTTAGTTGATAGTGCTTCACGAAATGAGTATGGTCTAAGAAAAGACGATTTAGGTGTACTCGTTGCTGAAATTTACCCTGGTTCATCTGCAGATGGAATTTTAAAACTGGAAGATGTGATATTAGAAGTATCCAATTATAAAATAGATCCAAAAGGATACTTTGATCATCCAAAATTTGGAAAATTAAACATGTCCTATTTATTTCATAATACAAATGAATCAGATTCTGCTTTTGATAAAAAAATAAAGGTCAAAGTATTTCGAAATAAAAAACCAATCACACTAGAATTAGAATCCAAACCTTTAAACGAATCTGCAATTCGAATTCCACATGGGAATACTAGATCTCAGATGCCAAAGTACTTGATGTTAGCTGGGATACTATTTCAAGAACTTTCAGAATATTATTTAACAGAACATGGGAACCAATGGAGAAATCGGGTCAGCAAAGAATTATTATACTTAAATGATTTTTATCGAATCAAAAGGAATTCCAAAGAAGGAAAAGTGATTTTTTTATCACAAGTTGTCCCACTTTCAGGGAATAAGGCTTATCACATGACCCATCAATTGGTTTTAAAATCTGTAAACGGCCAAGAGGTATCATCATTAGAAGACTTACGCAATGTCGTGAATCAGAATGAGTCACCGTATATAAGATTTACAATGAATGATGGTTATGAACTGATTTTCAAAAAAGATGAAGTCAGTTCATTGAATGAGGAAGCCAAAAAAAGTTTTCAAATCCCATCAGATTCCAATTTTTAAAACCCAACTTGGAAATTCATTTGTTTCGATATCATTAATACTTTTAATAAAAAGAAAACAAGGATTAATAAGGTCATCAAAATATATTCCTGTTTTCTAATTTGTCGATCTTCATTTACCAAAAGAAGTAAAATTGGTATCGATAACGTAAACATTCGCGAAACATTTTCATATACCGACCAAAAATGGTAATACCCTGCCGTACCAACCATAAACATCACAAGAAGAAAAGAAATTCGAAACTCCCAACCTTTTTGCATTTTACCTGTAAACGGTAGGAACACTCCTAAAAAAAAGAGAATCACGAGAGGGAGACGAGACAACAATCTAGCTAAATCTTTTATACTTCCACCAGATGCTAATTGTCTCCATATCGATTCTGAGTATGAAATTAATCCCTCAAAAGGCAATATAAAGTCTGTAAGGCGGCCAGGTCGCCAATTTGGGAACTTAAAAGATAAATAAAGATGCCAACAAACGGGAATGACAAGTACTGACCCAACAACGATGACTCGTTTCCAATCCATTCGTAGAAGAGCAAGTAACCCAAGTGGGAACAAAAGAAATAAAGCAGGTTCTTTAGTTAATATTGCTAAACTCGATAAAAGTACAAATTGAATCCATTTTTCCTTCACGTAAAAATAATAGGCAATGATGAGTAAAGAAACCATAACGGAATCACTCACAAGCACGTAATAACTACCAAGTGCAAATGGACTAAGTAAATACAAAACCGAATATGGTTTTGTTTCTTCGTTTAATAATTTTCTAAGAAAAAAATAGGAGATTAAAATAAGAGAAATATTCCAAAAATACATCCCAAAAATAGCACAACTTTTACCAAAAACACCAAAAATAGCGATTAACAAAGGATAACCGATCCGAGGAGCACGGTAAGATTCATCAAATCCTCTTGGCCAATCCAAATTCAAATTGGCAAGTGGCCTTGAAAAATAGTAAAAAATCTGACCATCATAACCTGCACCTAAATCACCAGCTTCCCCTTTGAATAAAATGGCATTCTC
The DNA here is from genome assembly GCF_002812085.1 of Leptospira levettii. Taxonomy (NCBI): domain Bacteria; kingdom Pseudomonadati; phylum Spirochaetota; class Leptospiria; order Leptospirales; family Leptospiraceae; genus Leptospira; species Leptospira levettii. The sequence goes on along the minus strand of NZ_NPDM01000005.1, from coordinate 115,700 downwards.
TGGAGTTTCTGCTTCATTTTGTAAGGCAAATTCATGACCAAAATTAACCATAGAACTTGGATTCCATTGGTACTTTTTCCAATAGGAAAGTGTTGATATACCCCATAAAATTACAAACAAACAAACAGTTAACCACTGTTTTGTGTTTAAGTAATTAAAAATAGGATTAATTTTTTTTAATATCATTTGGATTCTCCTAAGGGAAGATTAATTCTCTTTGCTGATGATCGGATTTATGGAAGATTCAAAAATTGTATTGTATACTTTTGCGCCTTCATATGTTAGATGGTGGGGGTCGAAAAAATAACGAACATCTGAAATCACCTCTGTATGATCAATGACTGTTTGACCACGTTTGGCTAACTGCTCCTTCAAATGTGAGATCCACTCTTTTCTCCAGTTTGAATTTTTATAAAATGCAAATTCAATTGGATTTTCAGGAGATAAGACGATCACAAAAGGAATATGATTTTGATAGAAATATTCTGAAATTTCTAATATTCGATTGTATTCAGACCATGGTTTGAATTTTACAAAGTTTATATTTTTCTTTGCTTCACGGACAACATGTAATCGCCACAATTCCTGCCTGTTCCCAGCATCTTTAATCATTCGTTCAAAATATTCTTTTTGGAACTCGTCCACTGACATTTGAACAAATCGAGTATCATCCCAATAACTTGCTCTTGAATAAGAACGATTTTCAGTTTGGATACCATCACAAAAAAAATGTGATAACCGAATCCCCACCTCTTCATCTTTTCCATAACGAATTAAGTTTACTTGTTTTGCGGTTGGGAGTTGTGATAGAATTTGAATCTTTACGATACTCCAAGGTAAATTGGAAAGATTTAATTCTCCCCAGTGAATATCTAACCATCCTGATTTTTGAATATTGATGATTTGTGTATGAATCGGTGAATTGTTAATCAGTGAGTTTTGGTTTTCGAAAAAAAGGAATTGGAGTTTTGTATTTTTATTTTGAACAAAGATAGATTCAGTTTCTCTTTGTTCTTTACATTCTATCGTAGCATTTGTTTTAGTCCATCCCTTTGACCAAATTCCCTCTTTGGGAAGAACCCCTTGGTATAGATAGTATTTCCTACCACTTCGAAAATGATTATCAATAAAAACTACAATCGGATCCCAAAAGAAAATTCGATATCGACTAACATAGAATAAAGCTTTTGTTGCTAATTTCGATAATGATTTTCGATTAATCTCAGTCCAATAGTCTTTCAGAAAAGCTTTCGGATAAATGGTTTTCGTAGGATAACGATCTGCCAATTGATTCAACCAAATGTCTTTTTGAAACTGGAAGACCTCTCCGTCTTTCTTCATATACTCCCATTGTAAATCTGCAAAATTATGGAGGTACACTACCAAATTTGGTTTTGTTGAAAGTAAATTTTCTTTGTAGTAATAAAGGTCCGTTGGGGTCATTGCTACATGGGAAAAAAAGGAATACTTCGTATTTGGTTTTTCCTTTTTATTCAGTTCGTCAGGTAAAACCGAATATAAAGCAACGGAACTTCCTGTGACGACAGTTCTATGTTTGTCTTCAGATGATTGTAATTCTTTTGTTTTGTAGATGAAGTTATACCAAGGAGAGGAATCCCACTCAGTTTCATTAGGGAATAGAAAATATAGATCAAAAAAGAAAATGCGATCAAAAAGAAATATTGCACATAACAGCGCAATGGCGGACAAGAATACCTTCCATTTCATTCCGAGTGAATTTTGATTTAAGGGTACTCGGGAGTCAGTTTCCATTTTCTTAATAAAAGTTTTTTTGCAAATTGGATCGCAAGTTTTAATACTTTACGGTTAAAACTACTATTCGAAAAAACATATTTGATTGGGAGCTCTTTTATACTTCCACTATTTTTAGAAACGATGGATAGCGCTTCCATATGAAAATCAAATGCAACTGACTCTAATGGATAGGAAGCAATTTTTTCAAACATCAACTTTGAATAACGCCTATAGCCACTTGTACAATCACGAAGGTTGTTTCCGAATAAATTAAAAACTCCATTGGATAAACAATAATTCATTACTTTGGCGGCTAACCATGAAATGAATTTTCGATACAATGGAACATTCACTGTCGAAGTCCTAGATCCAATCACCAAATCACAATTTGGGAATTGGATAAAGTCTTTTAAATAGGTAGCATCATGTGATAAACCAGCATCCATTGTAACGACCCAATCATATTTTTTTTCGACAGCATACTTCATACCATCTTGAATCCCTTGGGGTATATGAGTATTTTTTTCATGTCGAATTACATTGAGTCGTGTTCCAAATTCTTTTTGGAGTTTCTTTAAGATAACTGGAGTTTCATCTTTACTAGCATCATCAGTGACAGATACATCAGCATAAACAATGGCCCCGCGAACCACCTCTTCAATGGTCGCAGCTTCATTATAAGCAGGAATGATCACTAATGTTTTGTTAGCCATTTTATTTACCAGCGATGTTGAATACGTCTTTATTTGCTTCTATCCATTTCAAAAGACGAGTGACCCCTTCCTTCGGCAGAATTTTTGGATTGAATCCAAACTTTTTTGCTTCCGAAATATCACAAATGAAATATCGCATATCACCAGGTCTTTCCACTTCAAAAAGAATTTCCTGTTTTTTCCCAAGAATTTCTCCTATTAAGGTAATACATTCTAGTAAGGAAATTTTATGTGGGCTTGCACCCCCGATATTGTATACACCAGGAATTGGATTTTTGAAAAATTCTAGATACGACTTTGCACCGTCTTCCGCATGCAGGATGTCTCGCGTTTGTTTACCGGTTCCAAAAATTCTAAGTGGTAATCCAAATACAGAACGAATTGCAAAATTAGCAACCCAACCATGATCTTCGCCACCAAACTGACGTTCACCGTAAATTCCAGTGAATCGAAAACTTGCAGCTTTTACTCCATACATATCGGTGTAAGATCGAACATAATGTTCCGCACTCATTTTTGATGCATGAAGAGGGGAAATTTGACCAACCATCGTAGGATGTGTAACAGGGATTTCAACTGGTTCACGAACATAAGAAGTTTTATCTTCTTTTAAACTATCGTTAATTGAGTTTCCATAAACGTGAATAGAAGAAGTATTTACCACAGGAATTTTATGTTTCCGTGCTGCTTCCATCACATTAAAAGTACCAATCACATTTGTTGAAAAATCAAGCTCAGGGTCTTCCCAAGAGATAGTCATTGCAGGTTGGGCAGCGGTGTGAATGATATAATCACAATCGGCACTTCGATCCATCAGATGTTCTAAATTGCGGATATCACCTTTCACCATTGTAACACCCAGTGATTTGAGATAATTCCAATTATAATCTCTTGTCGCATCTGATCCGTAACCAGTTCTTTTTAACTCATATTTTGTCATGTTATCGAAACTGACAACATCCCAACCTTCTTTACGAAATAATTCACAAACATGCGAACCTAAAAATCCGCATCCACCTGTAACCAATACTTTATTCGCCATCGCGACTTTCTCCTAGGAAAAACTTTTTTGATAATATCAATTTTAATATTTGGAATGAATCAGAAATCATATCTCGAAGACGATATTCGATTTGCCCTACTGGCTTAAAATAAGACACAGGAATTTCTATACATCGCATATGTGATCTTACGATATCGATCATCAGCTCAACGATAAACTTTCTATCTTCGACAACAAGTTGTGATCTGACTCGATCATAGGATTCTCGCCAAACAGAGAAAAATTGGCAGTCGACGTCTGTAAATCTAGGCTCTTGCCCCCACCAAAACACTTCGACAAGTTTTCCCATAAGTAAATTCACTAAACGATACAAGGGTTTTAGATTTGAGCCTTGTTCTATCATCTGCCTTGTAGTTCTTGTACCAATGACCATATCCGAATCCTTCATATATTCAAGAAGCTTCGGAAAATCTTTAGAACGAAAAGATCCATCGGGTGATACAACTACTAAAATATCTCCCGTTGCATATTCAATTCCCCTTCTCACTTGTTCACCTAATCGTGTAGAGTCTCCATCACCAGGGAAAGTATATGTTTTTACTTTTTCTTTTTTTGCGAGCGCGAGAGTATCATCCGTTGATTCATTGTCAATGACTATGATTTCATTAAATTTATCTTTAAAATCAACAATGACATCAGTAATCGAACGTTCATGATTATTCGTTGGAATGATAAGGCTTGTTTTAAACTTAGAAAACAAATCATTACGCACTTCATAAACAGCGTGGTAATAATCCTGCATTGAATTAATGTTAAAGTATTCACAATTCAACATAGTTGCAAATACACCACCCATTGACTCTTTTGCCATTTTATCGATAACATCTGTTATCTCAATGACACCTGATTTTGGCGAAGGTGGTGTTTTTTTGAAAAACTCAAAGTATTCAGGTGTAAAAAAATAACTTCCTAATCCCAATAGTTCGTTAGGTGGATTTTCTGGTTTTTCTACCAAATTCAAAATTTTGTCTTCTGACAAAACAACGGAATAGTTTTTACGAATACGAGAGAGAAGAGAAGTTTTGACAACACCGATGGACGCAGCCATTTTTGGATGTTTTTTCAAAACTTTTAAAAAGTTTTCATGGTCAGTTCGGTAATAAAACTCATCACCGAGAATGGTTAAAAATGGCTCGCGGATTGTTTTTTCAAGACTGGCCACGTCGGATGCCAGACCTCGTTCCGTCCATTCCACGGGTTCGATCACAACTTTGGGAAGTGCCAATCGAATTTGTTCTAATTCACTGATAATCTGTTCTTTGAGGTGCCCTACAAGGACATAGACCTTTTCGATGCCAAAGGTTTTGACCATTAACTCCACGTTCCGATGGAGGATGGTCTTACCTTCTATGACAAAAAGGGGTTTTGGTATAAAACTAGTGCGGGGGTAGGCTCTTGTGCCTTTTCCAGCTGCGGCTATCACCCCAATTCTGATCTTTTTCAATGTAAAAGGAAAGTCCCTGGAAGGAACGATTGGGTCAATTAGAAAAGGATCGTTTCCATTGGTAGAATTGCAGTTCCTGGTTCCGTTTGAACCCCGAAAAAGGCTCCCAATTCCCCTTGGAAGGGTTCCAAATTTTTGTTGGAGGTTTTCCCCCCAAACCATTCAAATGGAAGCCCCAAAACCCCTCCGTAACTTCAGGAGAGTCAGGGATTTGTACAGCGACAGGGTTCCCCGCGGTATGATCCAAGTAGAAACGAAAGGGAAGATTTTTTTCGGTTCCGAGTAAGGATTCGGAAATTACCCACTGGTCTTTTTCATTTTTAGTTAAGTGGAAAACCAAATGGTCACAATCAAACCTGCGTAAGAGGGCAAATTTGGCATCCCAAACCGTTTTGGCACGGATCTGGCAAGCTTCTGGAACTAAGATCCAATTGGCACCATCCTTCGTCATTTTCCCTACAAACAAGACTTCTTCCCAACCGAAGGTTTTTTTGTATCGAAGTTCTTGGGCATTGTAAAAAGACTTTCCCTTTTCAGAAAAAATTTCTATCCCTAAAAGTAAGTATCCGTTTTCAGTTGTTTGACGGTCTGAAAAATACAATCCTTCAATTGACTTTCCATAAAAAGGCTTCGTCCAAAGAATGGAGAGAGTAAGGAAAAGTAAAATCGCTAAATTATGATGCATTTTCGAAAAAAAATCTTACTCCCTTTGTTCTTTTTAATCACTTCATTCTCACATTGCAATCCGGTTAATTCTGAAATTGGGAAAAATGATGACCTCATTTTGTTACTCGGAGCGTATTCCTTACTGGGAGCCAATTGTTTTTCTGGCCCTGATTTATGGGCAAGAGATTTGCGAACACAAAGTAGTGTCTGTGTTCCCGTAGAACTTGTCAGTTCTGGCACCTACATTGAAGTGTACAAAGAAAAATCCTTATCTTTAAACTTTAACTTAGTTCAATTTGCTAAAGATTTTGATACCATCACCTACCCAAAATTAATTGAAACATTTGGAACACCGAGTGATGTTGATGGAGATGGGAAAGTGAAATTACTAGTGATGGATATCAAAGATGGAGCAACGGCTAACAGTGCTTATGTTGCAGGATATTTCGATCCTATCAATTATTTCCCAGATAATTTTCTTCTTCGAGTGAGATCAAATTTTGCAGAAGTTTTGTACTTAGATGGGAAAGAACTGATTGCAGCGAATTCCAAAGACCCAAATGCATTTGCATCAACAGCAGCACACGAATTCCAACACTTACTTAGATTTCCAAGAATGTATGAAGCAAATCAATCAGACGAATTGTGGATCAATGAAGGTACAAGCGAAGTTGCAAGTGATATCGCAGGTTATGGACCTCAAACAAGTCGATTGGATTGTTATTCAGGTGTAAACGATTCTAGATGTGATGATGGAATCAATGGGGTTTCCTTATTAGATTGGAATAGCAGTAGTTCAGATGTTCTAAAACAATATTCCTTTGCTTATGTATTTATGAGATACCTGTATGATAGTTCAGGAACAAATGATACACAACGGAAACAATTTTTTCGAAATACGGTGATTGGGGCAAGTGGCACAAGGGCCAATTCCTCTGGCAATCTTATGAATGTTTTCAAAACCAGTGAAAATTATGATTCAACCGTTTTAACCAATACAAATTCAGATATGTTTTTTCGAATGTTTGCTGTCCTCACAGCACAGAGTTTTGGGATTGGGAATGTATCCTCTGTCCAACAAGTCACAAGTGATGGACAAGGAGCATCGACAGTTGATTTGTCTGGAGTTTTGACAAAATACCCTCTTTCTTCCAGTTTGAATCGACTTGTTACAAACCCTGTGACGCCAACAACTGCCAAAACGACAATCAAACAAGGGGCTGCAAACTTTTATACTTCCGCAACCCCTACTTTTTCAGCACCTAATACTCGGAAAAACTATGGTCGACTAACAGGGATTTCACAAGGAATTGTTTTTTGGGCAGACTCACCTCAAGGATTCAATACAAGCCTAAAATACATCCCGGGAAAGGATGATTCACCCATTCAAACTCCGAACAAACCAAGATCATTAAAATCTGTCATTGAAAATTCAACGAATAGTGGGATGATTCCAATTTGTGGAATTGAATTTACAAACGATTTGGCTCATACCTACGAAAGTAATCCAATAAAATAGAACGCATTAAACTTCTATAACAATCTTTAGCAACGTGTCCACCATCAGCAAAGGCATTACAATTATAAGAAGGGTCATCTTTTAATTTTAAAATCGAAAAATTATGCTCTTTTGTGATTGAATCAATTTCCGTCTCCCAAGTTTTTACAAGAGATTCTTTTTCCATCAATGATTCAAAATCAGGAGATGACAAAGGCCATACAATCACTGCTTTGATTTTTTCCTCTTGTAAACGGTTGAGAATTTTTTCATAAAACCCAAATTGCATATTACTCCTTTGGTAAGATGCAAATAACCAATCAAGTGTTCTATGGCTTGTTAAGAGAAGTGCATTGGAATCTTTTTCCATATAATTATCAATGGGAGACAAACCATTTCCATTATGAGAAATTATATAATCATAAGTTGACTGATGCATTCCTAGAACATTATCTAAATATGGATTTTTGTAATTTTTCCACATTTGGTCTATATAAGGCTTATAAGTTCCAACTGCAAAAAGTTTGCGACCAAGATAAAAGGAAACATGGTCTTTCCCAAATAAAGATAAATTAGAAAGAACATATCCCAAATCAAAACTATAGGTTAAATTCGAACTTTTAAATACAGAATTTTGATTAAATTGGTTTGGATCGGTCTCCATGATCACAAGGTCAGGTTTGATTCCTGCATCTAATATTTTTGTGAGTTGGAAATCATAATAGGCTGGAGTTGTAACTGCCGATGATAAGTTGTAAATTTCCCAATCTGGATAAAAAGATACAAGTTCATCATAATCAAAATATAACAAACGAGAAGATCCTAAAATCAGCATGATTTTTTTCGTTTTAGGAGAGTTTACGCCAGGTTTCTCTTTTAATAATTTTTCTAAAAAATCTGATTTAGCTTTATAGTTAACAGCAGTTAAGTCAATCTTGGCGAGTGTTTGGATGTATGGGATCCTAAAAATAGAATCTACTAAAAACAAAAAAATCAAAAGGTAAACTGGATAAAAAAGGAACCGTGCCTTGAGCATATCTGAAAGGAGAAAGGAAACGGATTAAATTGTAAAGCGAATTGAGATAACTCCCTCAGACTTTCGAATGAGGGAGTAAGTGATTATGCTACTTGTGTACGAGCAAGTTTGCGTTTCTTTTTGAGACTTAGGAACCAATCATCAGCCTTACGAACGTGGCTTACTAACTTTTTCACGTGTTCTCTATTTTCTGGATTTAAGATTTCACGTGCTTCTTGGATGATTTCTTCCACTGTCTTCACATGGAATGTGAAATAACTAGTAAAGAGTTCATAATACTCTCTATCAGTGTTTTCCCAATCCTTTGATTGAATGTCATCAAACATTTCAAATAACTGTGGTATGTCGATCTCAGGTGTCGCATCAAAATGATTGTTCATCATTGCGATACGGTCTGTTATATCAGTTAATTTCTGGAAATAAGATTCCAATTCAGGATATTCCATCTTCCAACCCTCCTTAACAACCCTTACTTTTACCAGGATTTTAGAAAGGGTCGAGAGATCAAGTTTTTTTCATAAATTTGCTGATATCTGGATTCTGTTTTAAAAATTCTTTTAAGAGGACAGCTTGTCCATCCCACGCATCTTTTGCACTTTCCAACCAAACATTTGATGATTCGTTATCTGGGAATCCTCCATTAACAATCGTTAATCTGGAAGTATTGGCGCCGGTGCTTTCAAATAATAACTGTAAAAAAACATCTCCTGCTGGATGATCTTTCCATTCCATCACAAGTTCACGGAGAGGTTCTATTTTTTTATAGGTTCCGTGGGAAGTGAAATTTCCTTCCAGTCCAAGTTTCCATGTCCAAGAAAACTCCCCTCCTACTTTTGGCCTACCCCGCACTTCATCTGCTAACCAATGCACTAACACTTCATAAACGGTGACCGCTGACCATAAACGTTCAATTGGTTCATCAAATGTAAAAACAGACTTGGTTTCTCTCATAGACAGAGAAATACGTTTGGAAGCTTAGTTTGGCAAGATGTTTTTTAAGCAATAAAATCCCAATGGATGGAAATAATACCTTTCCATTGGGAGTAAATAGAATTTAGATATTTAAATTGTTGGGTCTTACATAGACAGATTGTACAACGCTGATGTTTCGCATTTGGAACGCTGCTGCACAATATGCTAGATAGTATCGCCATTTACGGATAAAGGTTTCGCTATATCCTTGGTTTCTCACTTCTGTTAGGTTTTCTTCAAACGCTTTTAACCACAATCTAAGAGTTTTTGCATAACTAAGTCCCATATCTTCTAAGTTATGAAGATACATGTCACCAGTACGGTTAATCGCTTGGTTCATTCGACCAATGGATGGCAGAAGTGATCCAGGGAAGATGTGTTTTTGGATAAAATCAATTCCCTTCTTAAAAGAAGTGAATCTAGAATCTGGACAAGTGATCACTTGTAATGCCATGATTCCATCTTGTGTGAGTAAATCTTGGCATTTTTGAAAGAAGGTTTCGTAATATGCATCCCCCACAGCTTCCAACATCTCTACCGATACTAGTTTTGTAAATTTACCTTCAATTTTGCGATAATCTTGGATTCGAATTTCAATTTTATCGGATAAACCTTCTTTTTCAATTCTTTCCTTTGCAAATTTGTATTGTTCCTCAGATAACGTAACAGTAGTTACCTTGCATCCATAGTTTTTTGCTGCATGAATGGATAAAAATCCCCATCCACTTCCGATTTCCAATAAATGATCTTTGGGATTTAGTTTTAACTTTTGACAGAGTTTATCAACTTTAATCGTTTGAGCTTCTTCCAGTGACTGGTCAAGAGATTCAAAATAGGCAGAACTATAGGTCATTGTAGGATCAAGAAATAACTTATAAAAACTATTTCCCAAATCATAATGTTCCACTATATTCTTCTTACTTCCAGTTAGGGTATTCCTTCGAAGGAAATGTAAGAACTTATTTCCCAAATTGAATAAATCCAAATGGAATAGTTTTTTCTTGGCTCCAGATAAATTAGGAGCTTCGTCCACATTTAGAATGAACCATGAAATTACATTCTCAATGGAATCTGTATCCCAATCTCCGGTTAAGTAAGATTCGGAAAATCCAATGTCACCATGTAACACTGATTTCTTGAAGAATACAGGATTTTTGACATGGATCAGTGCAGAGTGAAACTTTGGTTCAAACTTACTATTGGTATCACCCAATATCACTTGTTCTCCATTTGGGAGAATCATTCGAAGGGATCCACGTTTCATGGAACTCATCGCTTTAAAAAATATTTTCCTGTAAATAGGATATTGTTCGGTAACCGACTTATCCTTTAGTTCACTAAAAAGCTCTGAATCAATCGTTTCTTGTAAAAGGGACTGGTTCGCTGATTTTTCCAAGGGGAACTCCTGTTTGTTTCTCTAAGTTTTGGTGTTTTTTTATGTAAGGGATTTTTTTGATCCACAACTTGAATGCTTGCCAATGAATCAATGTTATTATTTTGACGGTAATAATTGGAAATTGGATGAAAAGTTTTAATAAGTATTTCGATCGAAAACGAATTTTTTTTCCTATAAAGGACGTAATCAATATTCGTTTCCCATCCTCATAAGAGTCGACTCCGATCTGTAATTTTTCATTGGGTACATTGAGTCGAAATTCAAATTCAGAATCTAATGGAATGAATGGAGAGACATAAAAGTTCTTTGGTTCTCGTATGTATACTTCAGGATCGGCAATGGTTCCCTTACTCTTTTGGAATGTCCCTATGTATGGTTTGATTTCCCCAAAGGTATTTCCTACTTCTGCAATCGCAACAAGTGGTTCTCCCGATGTATCAAAACAAAAGTAAAAACTAACAGGATTGAATACATAACCTAATACTCTTAGGTTGGTTAATAGGGAAATTTTACCAATCGGTCCTTTGACACCTGAGGCTTCTAAAAACGCTTTTACATTTTCATAAATGGATTCTTTTCCAAACTGTAAGTGGTCCTTGTCATAAAAGGAAAACAAATTCCACCGATTCCTGGAAAACAGTAAACTAGACTTTGCCAATTCATCAATTTCTTCCAAGTCCAAATAAAAATTAAATATTTTATACTGGAATTTGTTTTGTGTGGGAGCGGTACGCATATGAAATACGTCCGCTTCATACATACAGGAATTTAAGTCCATGGGTCTCGTTTTAAAATACTTTTTGATACATTCACTGCTGACAAAAATCCATCTTCATGGAATCCATATCTAAAATAAGCACCTGCATAATAAATTGGACCATCCTCATTTAACATGGGCAAACGATTCTGACCAAGAGACGCTTCGACCGAAAACAATGGATGTTCATAATCAATTTTTTTGATTGTATGGCTTTGTTTCACACGACCAGGATCATTGATGGTTACAAAATAATTCTTCTTTTTGGAAACATTTTGTAAACGATTCATCCAATAGATGGTATATGGTTCCAATTTTCCACTATTTGACTCTGTGATTTTATAATTCCAACTCGACCAACAAGATTTTATGGAAGGCATATCAGAATCATCTGTATGTAAGGTGGCTGTATTGTGTTGGTATTTGTAAAGAGGGAGTAATTCTTTTTCGAGTTTTGTTGGGTTTCCGAGTAATTTAGCGGAAATATGTCCATGTGTCGCAAGAAGGACTTTGTCAAAAACTTCCTTTTTCCCCTCAGGTAACACAAGTTCCACTTTCCCATTTGGCAATCGGTTTACCGCTAGTACTGGTGTATTCAATCGGAATCGGTCTTGGATGGGAGGAACGATTCGTTTTACATATTCTTTGGATCCTCCATCAACTGTATACCACTGGTGTTGTGTGCTTAAGCCCAAAAATCCATGGTTATAAAAAAATCGGATGAGTGATTTGGCAGGGAATTCCAACATCAAATCAGGTGGAGTGGACCAAACAGCGGAACTCATGGGAACCAGATAATAATTGAGAATGTCTTTTCCATACCCAAAACTTTCCATATAACGGCCCAAATTCCAATCATCGTAAGTTGGGTTATCTAAAATTTTCGGTGCTTCCGTATTAAATCGATTGATCTCGAGTAACATTTTTAAGTAACGAGGACGGAAGAGATTTTTTTTCTGAGCAAATAAACCAGAAAGCCCAGATCCACAAAACTCCAGTTTGGTGGGATCATATTGTACACTGAATGACATATCCGATTTTTTGGTCGGAACATTTAAAGTTTGGAATAAACGTAATAAATTTGGATACGTAACATGATTGAATACAATAAACCCAGTATCAATGGGAATTTGTATACCATCTTCTTCTACCATGACTGTATTGGTATGACCACCGATATAATCGGCATGATCAAAAATGGTTAATTCAAAATCGTTTTTTAAAAAGTAAGCAGAACCTAAACCTGCGATTCCAGTTCCAACAATTGCTAATGTTTCTTTCACTTGATTCCCTAATGGTGATTAGACCGTTAAGGGAAGAGTTGGTTCATTTGCAAATGTACTTCTTCTGATTTCTTTTTAGAAACTTCTCCAAAATTTTCAGCAACCGTACTCACGGTGATCCCACGAGATGAATTGATGATGGCATCCTTCCCACTTGCTTTGATAATGGATTCTAAATCTCCACCTTGTGCTCCAAAACCAGGAATGAGAAAACATAACTCAGGGTGGCGATTACGTAAGGATTCAATTTCAGAGGGATGGGTACCTCCAACCACTAAACCCAATTGTCCAGGATAGGATTCTGCAAGGCGTGCCATTTGGTCACTCACCTCTTCGTATAGGTACAAATCTCTGGACCCAATCCTTAATTTTTGAAAATCGGATGAACTCGGATTTGAGGTTAACCCTAAAACAAATAGATACCCGCCCAAATCCAAGTAAGGTACAAGGCTATCTCTCCCCATGTAAGGATTCACTGTGAGGGCATCCACCTTTAAGGTTTGGAAAAAATACTTAGCATACTCTTTTGCCGTATTCGCAAGGTCCCCACGTTTGGCATCCATCACAATGGGAACTTCTGGGGAAATTTCCTTCATTAAGTGGACTGTATGTTCTAATGCAAAATAACCTTCTGCACCAAGGCGTTCAAAAAAGGCAATATTGGGTTTCCAAGAGACTGCATAAGGATGGGTGTATCGAACGATGGTTTCTGCAAAAAATACAAGAGGTGATTTTGAATCCAAACAAGGTTTTGGTAATTTTTCCAATTCAGGATCCATTCCAATGCATAATAGGGATCGTAATGTATCTCTTCGGGAATGGAATTTGGTTAAAAATGAAGTCATGGATTGGATTTTGATTCCTTGATTTTTTTCTTTTGTTTTCGTTTTTCTAATTCGAGAGGGATATCTCTTTTTTTATAACGACCATAGATATGCCCTGGAATTACAGCGACAGCTGTTAATGGGTTCACTACCACATCTCCGATGGCTCCACCCACATATGTAGAGTAAGCAGGTGTTAACAATTCATAGGAAGAATCTAATTGAGTGAGATCCTCTTTTTCTGCAAAATAATTTAAAGCATCGTCAGAAGCTTTGGCCTCATGGTAAAGGGCCCCAACGACTGGAATGGCATAAACAACTGCATACAAAGTCCTTTTTTCTCTTTGCGAAAAATCCTTTGCATGTCCACCTTCGTGGATCACAACAGGTGGTAGATCAGAGTAGACGTTGATTGTATTGGTAAAAGAATTATAATGATCACCACCAATGGTACCAGCGAACAATCTACCTGGCAAAAAAGTATAGGCAAGGAGAGAAATGGATCCAAAAAAGTACCGGATCACCGGGTTAATGTTTTTGTTTTTGGAAAGTCTACGCCATTCCGATAGAGGAGCATACTGGTTAAACCTTACTTTTACATCCCTCAAATTGTTTTCTTTGATGTAACGAATTAAGTATTCTTTGGTTTCTTTCGAAATATAATGGTTATCCGCTTTTCGATTCCACAATACCAATTTGGAGGGAAGTGAAAAAACCCAATTCCCTGTTTGGTCCAAAATCCAAATGGGTTCCCCTTCTTCAAATTGAGGGTCATCTTCTGTAAATTCAGGGCTTGGGTGGTAAGGATTCCCATAATTATAAGGTTTTTCCAATGAATAACAATTGGAAAAAAATACCAAACCCCCCAATAGCAAAATGAATCCAAATCGTTTCATAAACTTTCCAAAATTTCCTTTAACTTAGGATCCACTGGTTCTTGTTTGGTGGGTGTTTGTTTCGGAATGATTTTTTGATCCTCTAACTTTTGTGACTCGGTAGATTTTTCAGAGTAACCCGAACGTATTTCTAATTGGGTGAAAAGTTCTGTCAACGCATTTCGGCCCAATTGGTTTAATTGGTCTTCACGGTTCCCACGAAATCCATTATAAGGCACATACCACAAAAGAGGTACCAAAGTGATGATACTCCCTGTTAAAAAACAATTGGTAACCTTTGAATCAATTTCATCATAATAATTAATTTCTTCTTCAGCATAACCTCTGATTTGGATTTTTGCCTTTAACCGAACATAGGTTAAATTTTTAGAACACCGATCCAAAGATACTAATTGGAATTCCTCAACAAATATCGACCCCCCTCTTTCTATAAGTAGTGGGTACCGGGACTCTCGGATGGAAAGTTCTTTTCGGATGAGATAGGACAATGGACCATATTCATTTTGTAAGGCTTCGGAATCAAAAAAATATGGATCATAGACAGCCATTTGCTTTCGATTTTCTTGTTTGACCTGGATGGCAATATGATCCATTTTTTTTACAAAATCATATTCCCTTTCATTTGGAAAAACTCTGTACACTCGTAAGGATATTCCACAATGCAAAAACCCAAATAAAAACAAACCCAAACTTGAAATAGAAAGGAATCGATTAATAAACATAAGTATACCCAAAGTACAAATTCGAAATACCGTAGGATCTCATAGGACGACCCTTCCCTCCATCTGCTTCATAATATGCAGAACTCACAAAATAATCCCTAACACCTGCTAGATAAGATTCTTGGTTTAAGGCACGAAGCCCTGGTGCTTGGGATTCATTGGCACGCCAATTATATTGGATGGCCTGTAAACCCAGATGGAATTTATGATTCGGGTAAGGAACCCAATTCAATTGAGCATTCAGATTCAACCCAACAATCGTCGTTAGAATTCGTTTTTCTGAGAATAAAGAATACACCTCATCAGTTGTGGTACGTTCACCCCCAAATCGGCTCACTCCCCCACTACTTATGAAACTATCCCTTCTGTACTTTAAATTCCCAACGGGGGTAAAAAACATATCACCGCCAAATTCATAGGAATAATTTTCAAAAAACTGATGCACAAATTTAAAACCAGTACTCGGAGCCACATATTGGATTGAATCTCGGAAAAGTCCTGTTTGGCCCAATGATTGTGAATTTTGGGAAGAATTTGAATTTAACGATCCCATTCGAAATCCGAATTCCCACACAAATCTCTTGTTATGCGAAACCTCATCATGAACTAATACCGATAATTTATGGTCTGCGCTATAAAATCGATCCGTTTGGAATCCTAATTGGAAACCTGCAATGTCTCCGATGGAGAAAAAATTTCTCATGGTAGAATACTGCATGTAAACATATTCAATGCCCCATTTTTTGGAACTATGTTGGTAGGCAATCCTTGGTGAGAGTGTACTCGAATTTTTTCTTGTATCTTCCCATTCCATTTGGTAAGGAAGGGAGCGGATATTTTGGTATCCCATAGGGGATCTTGGAAAATACGGAGAACCTGCTTGGAACGCAACTCTTCCATCATCTAACGCCCATTCTTTGCCCGAATTAAATACTGCATTTTGACTTAAAAAACGAAACCCAAATTCCCAATTCCCATTCATAAATTCGAGTGAGCCATTCTTCGTAGTTGGGAGATTTTGGTTAGGTGGGATATAATCTGGCTCGTTGTATTTAGAATGGAAATTTTCCTTTCGAATCCGTTTGATTTTTTCTCGGATGAGGTTAGCTTTTTTTTGAAATCCTCTATCTTCAAAGGATTCAGCTTCCAATTCCATCTCTGTTGCTTTTGTTTCTTGTGCAAACAATAGATTAGTATTTCCTAAAAGGAAAATACAGAAAATGAAATTGGAAACGAATCGCAGTTTCAAAATGATTTAACCTTTACGTTTGATATAAGCTTTTGCAAACTCAGGCAATACAAACGCAGCTTTGTGGATTTCAGGGCTATAGTATTTAAGTCCTTTTGGAACTCGTTTTGGATCTGGTGTGACCGAATACGGATCAATTGCATTCGATAAAAAAGTAAACCCAATGATACCAGAAGGGTAAGTGGGAATCGTTGTGTAATAGTATCCATACTCAGGGAAAATTTTGGGGATAAATTCAAAGAGTGACGTGATCACATCCCCATGGTACCAAAACGATTCTGCTTGTGTCGCAATGATCCCAGTAGGTTTTAAGGCACTTGCCATATCGCGAAAAAAAGGTTCCTTAAACAAAACCTCTGCGGGGCCCACAGGGTCACTCGAATCTACAAGGATCACATCAAAACGACCTTTGTTATCTCTTGCAAATTTTGCTCCATCATCATAGTGGTGAATGACTTTCGGGTCTTTCATTGCATCTGCACATTCAGGAAAGTATTTATAACTGATGTCGACTACGGCTTTGTCAATCTCACACAAAACAACTTCTTTGACAGACGGGTGTTTTAATACTTCACGAACCGTTCCCCCATCTCCTCCTCCAATCACAAGGACAGATTCTGGGTTGGGATGACTCATCATGGGGATATGCGCAATCATCTCATGATAAGAATGTTCGTCTTTGTTCGTAACCATTGTTACACCATCTAAAGTAAACATACGACCGAATGATTGTGTCTCAAATATATCAATTTTTTGGAACGGAGATTGTAGGCTTTCGATTGTCTTTGTTACTCGGTAACTGACAGCTCGCCCTTTTTCTAATTCCAATTTTTCTGTGTACCAAATCTCCATTAAATGCTCCTAAGGATTCTCTCTTTGAACCAGAATAGGAATGGGAAGAAGAAGGTGTAGTTTTTTTTAAAGATTTAGGAATGGGAAAGCTTAAAAATTGAACTTGGCGGGAATCGGTCAGTACCATTCCATAGATTTGTATGCAGAAATATTCTCGCGTTTTTTACCTCGTCGGTTTTTTAGCGATGCCACTCTTTATTTTACTTTTGGTTTTTGGCTACATCAAAATCAACCAAATGGCAAGTGAAGAAATCCATTGGGGCCATAATAAATCATTTGCGATTGGACAAGCTTCTAGAGAAGGAAAACTCATTTTATTATCCGTCACAAAGTCTCGTTGTGAGATGTTAAAGGGATTGGAATGTGGGGAAGGAAAACCAGACCTTGGAACCTACGTCCTACTCAATTTCACTCCTCGTGACAACGAATTCCAAACCCTCATTTTGGATGATCGTTTTGCCTCACTGAAAACGGACTCACTCCCGCAATACTTTCTTTTGAACGCATCAGGTGAAATTAGGCATACTTCGAACCAACTTCCCAGTGTAGAAGAAATGCAAAAACTTCCGAAAAAAGAAACTTCTCCTTAAAAAAGTAAAAAAAGCTCTTGCAACTTCTAATCTTTCCTATACCCTGCGGGGTATAGGAACTCGGAGGATATATGTTAGGGTTAACCGTTCACAGAAAAAAAAGTTTTGAAGAAACCATAAACGATACCACAGAAGCGTTAAAAAAAGAAGGTTTTGGCGTTTTGACAACCATTGATGTCAAACAAACCTTAAAAGACAAAATTAACGTTGATTTCAAACGTTATACCATCCTTGGCGCATGTAACCCTAGTTTTGCGCATAGAGCCTTACAAACTACAGACGAAATTGGAATGTTATTACCATGTAATGTGGTAGTGACAGAAGAAAAAAATGGAGAAATCAAAGTTTCCATTTTTGATCCTATGACTATGACAAAACTCGTCCAAAACTCCGAACTGGAAACCATCGCCAAAGAAGTGCAGGACAAACTTGTAAGAGTGATCCACCACCTCCACGAATAAGGTACTTTCTGAAATTGTTCGTCAATTAAGGGGGCGCCTCGCCAATGGATTTAAGATTCGCATTTCGTCCATTAGGCGATCCCGCTGTCCGCTCCAATCTTTCGCCTTGCGAAAGGATTTCCGCTTCCATCGGTGGCGCATGAGACCATCAAAATGGGAAATGGACCATTTGTAACTGGTAGATGGATTTTGATTGAGAACGTCGAGTAGTTTAAGAGTTTCAGCAATCGCTTTAGGTTCATCTTGTTTCATTTGTGTTTTTAATTATTTTAATAGATGCAAATCATATTCTCTCGAAACTAAAGATTGGAATGCAATTTCAACATCCTCAGGAATTTGCGTTTTTACCTGGAATCCCAATTTAGGATATTCCATGATCCTCTGCAAATCACCCACAATTTCATTCAAGATCAGAAAAAGATTTATGTGCGAATGTGGAGCTTCCAGAAGTTTATAATTTGGTGAAGAAATATAAAAATGAGTATCATTCCATTGTTTTTCTAAAGCCAATTTAAGCCTTAAAGTCATAGAAGGTTTCTGTATTGCAATCACATTGGATACGTGAAAATTCATAGAACTGAGCATTTTTTTAGAAAACAATATATTTTCACCAGTGTTCGTTGATTTGTCTTCGATCCATATATTTTCTTTCGGAATAGCAAGTGAGATTATATGATTTGCAAAAGCCAATGCTTCGGACTTCGGGAAAATATGTTTCGTAAAAAAATTCAATCCCCCGGAAAAAAGAATGTATTCCGCATAACCTGAACGATACAGTTCCGCTGCATATTCAGCGATTCGTAGGTCATGACTACAAGGAACAAAAATTAAATCTGCTTTCTGAATTGGATCATTCAATGTTAGGAAATTCCAGATAGTGGAAGCCAAACTTAATTCCTCATCTGTTACTTTTTTTTCAAATAGATGTTTCATTTAGATAATAAAGGATAACGAACTAAATTTACCGATGTTTCCCGACCAGTTAGCAGAGTAATACACTTGCACTGAAGCAGGGTCGCCATGCTGGCGTTATGGGAATAGAATCGGGAATCCATCATTATAAAATTTTCTCCCGTATTTCTATCAATCACATTATTCTATGAAATCTTCATCAATGTTTTTTTGAACCTAGAGATTCAACTGTTAAAATTGCTATATTAGATTTAGTATTGAAATATTTAATTCCTTTATTTCTGCATTAGATAATATTTCAGTCTCAAATCTAACAAGTATTCGATGAATTTCATTTGCTCATTGGCTTCAAATTTGCTC
Organism: Leptospira levettii; assembly: GCF_002812085.1. Classification (NCBI taxonomy): domain Bacteria; kingdom Pseudomonadati; phylum Spirochaetota; class Leptospiria; order Leptospirales; family Leptospiraceae; genus Leptospira; species Leptospira levettii. The sequence continues at coordinate 96,251 of NZ_NPDM01000005.1, read as the reverse complement.
TCGTTTTCATCGGTGGCGAGACACTAGCATTTACATTTGAGATTAGGATTCAAAAGATTAGTTAATAAAACTTAATATATCATAAAGGAATCCAACTCCAAACCAAACCACTGAGTACATATTGTTGATTTTGATCCAACCATAGCAAAAACCATTTTGGAAACGATTGATTCTATGGAATGAAAACTCTTTTCATTTTTGATGCAGCAACATAATACCTAAAGCGATGGTTTAGAGATGAAACGTAGCGGTACGTCTCTGTTATGCGCCTTATAAAATATACAAATCACTATAATTCGTAAATTTTTTTATCTTTAAAATTATCAATAACGATATCAGCTAGGGATAGATCTTGATTTCCTGAATTTGGATTTAAAAAACCAATACAAAACATATTCGCAGCTTTTGCAGCTTTAATTCCGTTTGTACTATCTTCTATAACAACACAATTATTAATGTCACAATTAAAAAATTGAGAAACTTTTAAGAAGATCTCAGGATTGGGTTTTCCTAAGGCGACTTCTTCGCCACTAATAATGAAATCGAAATAATCTGTGATGTTAAGTTTATTTAAAATCAAGTTAATATTTTTACGTAAAGATGATGAAGCAAGAGCGATTTTATAATTTTTACTTTTTAAGAAATTTAAGTATTCTACAAGGTAGATGGTAGGCTTTAATTCTAAACTGGAAAGTGTATTAAATTTCATATCCTTTTCTAGTTGAATGTAATGATCAACTTCTTCAGGGAGTTTGAATTCTGTTTTTAAAAAATTCCAAAATATTTTTGCGGAAATACCCACAAATTTCTGATGAATATGAATCGGTAAATTAAATCCCATCTCATGAAACCATTTTTGATTCATGTCTAAATAAATTTTTTCGCTATCTAGGATAACTCCATCCATATCAAAGATAAATACATTTTTCATAATTTAATTCAGAAATCCCCTCTGTTTTTAGGAAAGTATTTTTGTTATGACGCATAACGAACTAATTATAATGAGGTAGGCTGACTCTAAGTTTCAGAATGGGACGTTAGGGACTAGCATGAAGTTTCCCGATGCTAATCCTGTGACAGAATGGGAATTTGCCACAGGCTAAGTGAGGCCTAGTGCCGAATCGAAGTGGTAATGTTATACGCCGTTTTAAAATTTATAAGTAATAGAGGCAAAAGTAGATCCTGAATATTCACTTCTTGCGTTCGCTTCAATAGCGGATCTTACGAGTAAGTTGTAATATAAGTCACTTGCAATGATATTGCTTCTATTAAGTTTTACATTAGCAAATTGGTCAATAAAACCAAATGATAAAACAATTGAATCATTTAATTCGTAACCAAGAACTACTTTTATTTCACGAAGGAAATATTTGGTAGCAGGATTATCTTGTATATCTAAAGTTTCCGCTCTCCTTCCAGAACTTACAATTGAATAGTCAATATTTGAAATACCATTCAAAACAGAATATCTATAGCCAGATGAAATATAGAATCCATAAAATCTCGGAGATTCAAGTAAGAAACCAACTCCAATTCCTTTGAAGTTTTGTGAAAAATTGTAATTATAGTAACCGTAACTTCCATCACTGAGATCACTTTGCAATCTCTGGAATCCAACATTGAGTATGATTCTATTTTCTATAAAATGGTAGTTCAAAAATAAATTTTGTTCGGATCTGTAAAAAGTACCAAGATTACCTTTACTATAAAAACCGGAATTTGGATTAATTCTTTCAAATGTTGAATTTGTTTTTTTATATTCGTAGAAATTACCTTCAATACTAAACTTTGAATCACCTAAGAATTTTATGAATCCAAATGTATTATACTGAATGGAAGGTAATTCATAAGCTAAAGCGAATGGGAAAATGCAGTTGTAAATGTTTAATTCATTTGGAGCTACGTATCCATTATTTCTTCTTAAATAAATTTGGTTTGATTTTTTTTCTTTTTGTTTGTTGTCTATTTCTTCTTCTGCATAGATGCTGATATTTAAAATTAAGAACACAATTAGAATTAATTTATTTTTCATATTTTCCTTAAGATTTTTTTTTCAAATGGCGCATAACTTACAGTTATTTGAATCATCAATAACACTCAAACCAATCCCTAAAAAGAAGAAAACTCTACACCAATTTCTCTTTTTCCCGTATCCGAGATTCGTTCTGTTTCCGATACACTTCCATCACTGCACAGAACAAAATTACACCACCACCTAACCATAACCTGTCGGGAGGGACTTCTCCGAGGAAGTACCAAGCCGCCAAACTTCCGTATATTGGACTCAGTGTAGACAAAGTGCCTGCCGTTGTCACAGATAAATTTGACAAACTGCGAATCCATATGGTATGAGCAAGGGAGGTAAAAATTCCCGCAAGGATCACTTGGAAGAGAAGATACTTTGGCTCTGCGAGCATCGGGATAAGCCCGTCAGCAAAAGGCAGTAGAACCAATGATGTTGCAAAGAGTTGGGTGAATAAAATTTGAGAACTGGGGTAATGTACATGCATCTCTTTTGTGAGTAGGTTACGGATCGCATACAAAACAGCTGACACCACTCCCCATACCACTCCTTGGAACATTTGGTTGTCCCAGGACAAATCAGGTACAATGAGAAATAAACCAAAAAGAGAAAAGGAAGCCAAAAACAAGGCAAAAGGTTTCGGTTTATTTCCACCTAATACAGGTTCAAGGATTGCAGAAAACACAGGGTAAGTAAATAGAGACAACATCCCAACGGCCACTGTGGATACTTGGATGGAGTGGAAATAGGTTACCCAATGTAATGCGAACAAAATGCCGATTCCAAATACATAACAAAAATGACGAAAGCTCTCGTAAACGATGGATTTACGACGCAGGAGAAAAAAAAGACCTAAGATGAGGACTGAAAATAAGGCCCGACCTGAGATAATCGTGACAGCAGGGAAAGGGAGGAGTTTGGCAAACAGAGTGACGTTCCCCATAATGAGGATCGTCAAATTGAGTTCTAATACAGAACGTAGGAAAGATGGGGAAGAAGTTTTCACTTCTTCCTTAGGATTCAACCCCTAGAAATTTGGCGATGGATTTTCTGTCCTTCTCCAAACTATGTTTGTGAATTTCTTCGATCGCTTTTTCCACAATGGGAGAAACAAAGAGCAAACTCGAAACTACGTCCACATCATACGAACGTCTCGACTCAGATCCACTTGCTTCGTATTTACTTTTCCCTTTGATCACAAACACATTGTCTTTGCCTGGAGGAGAAATTTTAAACTCATGAGTATTGGTTGTGATGTCAAAGGTAGATTCCTCTAGTAAGGAAAGATCGTTGAGTGCCGCTGATAAAACGGCAGGCATTGATCCTTCTAAACTCACCTTTCGTTTTTGGTGGATGAGGTTCCCTTCTTTTTTTTCTTCGAGTAACGTCACATTCTTTAGATCAGGAAACTGGTCTAGGTGTTTGTACCTCTCCTCTCTTGCATGCAAAAGTTTATCTAAAGGAACTGGGAATGTATGGGTGACTTGGTATTTCACTATTTTTTCTTACCTTTTTTCTTTGCGGGTTTTGCCTTTGGTTTGGCTTTTTTAGGGGAAGGTTTTGCGGCCTTTTTGACTGCTTTTTTCGCCTTCACTTTGTTTTGTGGTTTTGCGACAGGTTTTGCAGAAACCTTTGCCTTGGACGCTGGTTTTGGTTTCGCACTTGGTTTTGATTTCCCTTGTGACTTCGAAGGTTGGTTTACCTGTGCGAGTAAATCTTCATCTTCCCAATAAAAAACTTGGTCTGCTGGAGTGGATTGTTCCATTGCCATTGCTTGGGCTTCCAAAAGAGAATTATTGGATTCATTAAAATTTGCTAATTTTTGAAACAATAAATTGATTTTTGGATCTTGGAATTTCCCTCGGATGGTCGCATAAAAATTGCGGGCATCTTCCCCTTCTCGGATAGCAAGTTCGATTGCTTTTTTTTCGTCGGCTTTTACCTCTGCATTTTTGTTTCGGTCCAAACGGTCCATAATCTTTTGGATCGTAGAAGAATGGAATTTTTCGATTTCCGAAAGTTGTTTGAGGTTTGGAAGTTCTTTCCCTTCAGCACTTTTATAAATATCTTTGATGTATTTGATGTGCTCATCACCATCTAACGCAAGTTGGCTGAAGAGTTCTCTAATTTGACCTTCAGGCAAACTTTCAGATAGTTTAAGATAAAAATTGAAACATTGAACCTCATGTTCAATCGCAGCCGCAACTGCTTCAATAAAGGATGTTTTTTTTAGTGATTTCATAATCCCTTTCCCTGGTTTTGTAAAACCATAAATACGATACTCGTTTGAGCCAAGTGAATCAAGTATTTTTCACTGATTGAACATCTAACTCTTCTGTCTTTGTGGCAGCATAAATCAGCAATTGCGCAAAATAATAGGTGATCATGATACCGAGTGAGGCAACCGAACGATCCATCTCACGGTTGAGAAACATTGAATAGGCGATGATAGAATCCGATAAGATAAAAACAAGCGCCCCAAGCAGACCTAAATAAAATGGTTTTGTAATGGAATTTCTAGCTGCCGCCCTCCATCCCATAAGACAAATTGCTGAAATATAAAATCCAACAGGAATGGTAAGGGCTCCGAGTTTCGGAACTAATACCATAAAAAACGATGACCCAAATAACAAAAAGGGAATCGCAAGAAGTGGTTTGATTTTGGAATCAATGGTGAAGGCATAGGAATAAATCAATTGGGCAATGAGAAAGGATCCAAGCCCAGGGACGAAGTAACCTTCTTTTGGAATGGCCAAAAAACTATCTCCAAATAGAGAAAAAACAAGCCCCACCGCAACCAATTTCCCTCGTTTTTCCAAAGTGGGAAACGAACGAAACAAAGCGACAATCAAGATTAAGATTGGGATAATTTTAGAGGGAAGATAAAACACATCTTCTTTTGTGATCGTAACGATCGCAAGCAGATGTACAATAGAAAAGAGAACAAACAAAACAATTTCTTTAGCCATATTTCTTACTTTACACAGATATCATTCTCGAGATTTCATCAGATGGAAAGCCCGAGTGATCAGCCTATGAAACAAACACGACCCTTGTCTATCCTTTTCTTAATCTGTCTTTTGTGGACACAAACCTTATCTGCAAGAGAAGTCCCATCTGGCGGTGAAATGTTGATAGACCTCATCGTTGCTCGTCCCATGGGACTTGCAGGAACGGTATTAGGAACAGCTGCCTTCATTGTTGCGTCCCCATTCACTCTTCTCTCTGGAACTTTTTTGCAATCTGGAAGAAGATTGGTTGTATACCCTGCAAAATTCACCTTCACACGAGGGTTAGGCGACTTCCCTGGTTATATGGAAGATTACCAAATCGTAGAGGAATAAATTGAACGAATTTTTATTTTCAGATTTCCCTGAAGTATCCACTGAGGATTGGAAAAACCAAATCCTCAAAGACCTCAAAGGCAGTCCTTGGGACAAAGTGACCTGGGAAACCGAAGAAGGTTTTAAAATAGAACCGTTTTATCGCAAAGAAGACCTTCCTGTTCTGCCTAGAGTTTTCAAACGGAACCCAGGATGGAAAGTAACGGAATCAATCACATCTGAATCCGAAACAAAATCTGTAACAGAGAAAGGTGTTGATGCAGCCATCCTCATTTCGCACGAAGAAGCTGGAAAACAATATGGATGTAAAATCTCCTCAACATCTGACTTAGAATCCCTAGCAAAATCTGTGGGTGAGATTCCCCTCATTGTTTCTCTTGCCACTCGAACTCCAAAATTCAGCGACAGTTTCAAAAAACTGACATCTTCGCATAACACGGTACTCGGCGACTTTGATCCGTATGGAACGGCTCTTCTTTGCGGAGAACTTGGTTGTGAAGAAAATAACATTGAAAAAACCTTCCAATCCCTATCAGGAACCAAAGGTTTTTCTGGAGTGGGAATTCATAGTTTATATTTGCGAGATTCTGGAGCATCGATTGGCCAAGAACTTGCTTATTCTCTTTCTTGGGGTGTGGATTACCTAAACCAACATTTGGATGCGGGAGTTTCGATCGAAGAGGCAGCGTCAAACCTTTGGTTTTGGATGGGGATTGGTTCTGATTACTTTACAGAGATCGCCAAATTCCGCGCTATGCGAATCCTTTGGACAGAAATTTTAAATGCTTATAAGCCAGGTCTTGGAGAAACTCTTCCTGCTCTGATTCTAGCACAAACTTCTAGTTTTCAATACACTGCATATGATCCTTATGTGAACATGTTACGTGGGACAACGGCCGCTATGTCTGCCGTGATTGGAGGAGCTGATTTTATCACAGTATCTCCTTTTGATTCTGAATATACCACAAAACAAGAGTTAGGCAAACGAATTGCAAGGAATGCACAACTTTTACTTCGTTATGAATCTTTCCTCGACAAAGTGGAAGACCCAGCGTCTGGTTCGTACTATTTAGAAGTTCTTACGAAAAAACTGGCAGAAACCGCCTGGGAAAAATTCCAAACTGTTGAAAAAGAGGGTGGATTTGGTGCGGCTCTGAAAAAGGGAACCATCCAAAAGGAAATCACAGCAAGAGCTTCCAAAAAACGTGAAACCCTTGCTGCAAAAAAAGAAATATTACTGGGAACAAACCAATACCCACTCCCAACAGAACGGCATGCGGAACTAAAAGAATCAATGGCCGAAACAGAAAAACGTCTTTCTTACACAGACAAGTCAACTTACGAACGTTTGGTGCCACTCAGACTTTCTTACGAATTTGACAAATGGAGGAACAAAACAGACCTCCATGTGGCTTCTGGGAAAAAAGTACCAACGGTATTTTTACTGACCATTGGGGACCTAACGATGCGAAAAGCACGTGCTGGTTTTAGTTCCAACTTCATTGGTTGCCTAGGATACGAAATCATCGACAACCTTGGATTTTCCTCTGTAAAAGAAGGAGTGGCCAAAGCAAAAGAATCGGGAGCTGAGATCGTAGTCCTTTGTTCGTCTGACGAAGAGTATGTGACCTACCTTCCTGAATTTGCAAAGGAAATGGCAGCCCAACTTCCAAACGCTTGGAAACTGCTTGCAGGTTACCCAAAAGACCTGATAAGCCAAGCGGAATCCCTCGGTATCGATGACTTCATCCACATGAAACGTAACCTCGTCGAGTTTATGGAAAAGGCCCAAACCAAATGGATCGGGAAAACAAATGAATAAACCTAATTTTGCCAATACCCCACTTTCTTTTAGCTCCCCAAAACCGGACCCAAAGTCTATCTCACTTTGGCAAACGGCAGAAGGGATCTCCATCCAATCTCGTTACCAATCTAGCGATTTGGAAGGAATGGAACATTTAAACTATGCAGCAGGAATCCCACCTTACCTACGTGGGCCTTATTCCACTATGTATGTAAACAAACCTTGGACCATCCGCCAATACGCAGGATTTTCCACGGCAGAAGAATCAAATGCCTTTTATCGTAGAAACTTAGCGGCAGGACAAAAGGGACTTTCTGTTGCCTTTGACCTTGCCACACACAGAGGGTATGATTCCGACCACGAACGAGTGGTGGGAGACGTGGGAAAAGCGGGAGTTGCGATTGACTCTGTCCTTGACATGAAGATCCTCTTTGACCAAATCCCTCTCGACCAGATGTCGGTTTCCATGACCATGAATGGTGCTGTGATCCCTGTCCTTGCTTTCTACATCGTAGCAGCAGAAGAACAAGGGGTAACAAAGGACAAACTTTCCGGAACCATCCAAAATGATATTCTGAAAGAGTTTATGGTGCGGAACACTTACATCTACCCACCCAAACATTCGATGAAAATCATCGCTGACATTTTTGGTTACACCTCCAAGTACATGCCAAAGTTTAACTCCATCTCAATCTCCGGATACCATATGCAAGAAGCGGGTGCCACTGCCGATTTGGAACTTGCCTATACACTTGCGGATGGTTGGGAATACATCAAAACAGGGATTGCTTCTGGCCTTTCCGTGGATGAATTTGCGCCTCGCCTCTCTTTCTTTTGGGCGATTGGGATGAACCATTTTATGGAAATTGCCAAGATGCGAGCAGGGCGTCTCCTTTGGGCAAAAATCGTTAACCAATTCCAACCCAAGTCGACGAAGTCTCTTGCACTTCGAACCCACTGCCAAACATCGGGTTGGTCTCTCACAGAACAAGACCCATTCAATAACGTGGGAAGGACATGTATTGAAGCCATGGCAGCAGCTCTTGGCCACACACAGTCCCTTCATACGAATGCACTCGATGAAGCAATTGCCCTTCCGACTGACTTTTCAGCACGGATTGCTCGTAACACACAGATTTACTTACAAGAAGAAACCAACATCCACCGAGTCATCGACCCTTGGGGTGGATCCTTTTATGTGGAAAAACTCACAAATGATTTAGTCCACAAAGCATGGGATCTCATCACCGAAGTACAAAAATTAGGTGGTATGGCAGAGGCAATCGAAACGGGAATTCCAAAGATGCGCATCGAAGAAGCATCCGCAAGAAAACAAGCTCGTATCGATTCAGGGAAGGATGTGATTGTGGGAGTCAACCGTTTCCGTTTGGATAAGGAAGCTCCACTTGATATTTTAGACATCGATAACACTGCGGTTCGACTCGCTCAAATCAAAAGACTCGAACAAATGAAAAAAGACCGTGACAACACAGCCGTAGAAGCTGCGTTAAACGCCATTACGAAATGCGCTGAAACTGGGAATGGAAACTTACTCGAACTCGCAGTGGATGCTGCACGCAAACGCGCTTCTCTCGGTGAAATTTCATACGCAATGGAAAAAGTATTCGGGAGGTATAAAGCTGTGATCAGGTCCATCTCGGGAGTGTACTCCTCAGAAATTTCGGAAGACAAAGGTTATATCGAAGCAAGATCTCTAGCAGACGAATTTGCCAAACTCGAAGGCCGTCGCCCAAGGATCATGGTTGCCAAAATGGGACAAGATGGTCATGACCGTGGTGCCAAGGTGATCTCCACCAGTTTTGCCGATATGGGGTTTGACGTTGATATCGGGCCTCTTTTCCAAACCCCTGCGGAAGTCGCCAAACAAGTGGTAGAAAACGACTGCCACATCCTTGGGGTATCTTCGCTTGCAGCAGGGCATAAAACTTTAGTTCCACAAGTGATTGAAGAATTGAAAAAACTCGGCGCAGAAGATGTGCTCGTAGTTGTGGGTGGGGTCATCCCAGCACAAGACTACGACTTCCTCTACAAATCGGGTGCCACAGCGATTTTTGGACCAGGAACCGTGATTTCGGAAGCCGCAAAACAAATCCTCAATTTGTTACTGGGTGAACGAAGAGCTGCCTAACGCTTAATAGCGAAGTTCCGGTAAAAAACTCCGAAGCAAACAACAGACACCGACTGGTCAAACTGGCAGTCGGTGTTCGTTTGGTGTCTTAACAAAACAGGATTCAAAATACAACCGAGACGTTTTTACGCTTCATAGAAAATCAAATGGACCAGGAAAACAAAGACCCACAGAAACCAAATCGTTCGACTGACAAAGGAGTGGCGAAGTCTGCTCTTTCTGTCAATCCTGGTGTTGCGGACGCTCCTGCCATCTCTCCTTATATCAAAGAACAACGAAAATCCTTATCCAAAAAAGAGACCTCGCCAGAATCTCTCGCAGAAGGAATTGTAACGGGAAACCGAACTGCCCTCTCCAAAGCCATCACCCTTGTGGAAAGTAATTTGGAAGAACACAATGACAAAGCCCAAGCCATCTTGGAGCTTGTGATGCCAAAAGTAGGAAACTCCATTCGCATTGGGATTACAGGGGTTCCTGGAGTGGGAAAATCCACTTTCATTGAAAGTTTTGGAAGTTACATCCTCGAACAAAACCGAAAACTCGCAGTACTCGCCATTGACCCGAGTAGCCAGCGCACAAGAGGTTCCATCCTTGGGGATAAAACAAGAATGGAAGTTTTGTCGAAAGCCGAACATGCATTCATACGACCTTCACCTAGCAGTGGTTCGCTTGGGGGAGTCGCGAGGAAAACTCGCGAAAGTATGTATCTTTGTGAGGCTGCTGGATTTGATACCATCATCATTGAAACTGTGGGTGTCGGCCAATCGGAAACCCAAGTCCACTCCATGGTGGATTTCTTTTTGTTACTGATGCTTGCAGGTGCAGGAGACGAACTCCAAGGGATCAAACGGGGGATTATGGAGATGGCAGATCTCATTGCCATCAACAAAGCCGATGGTCCCAATGAAGCGTATGCCTCTCGTGCCCGCGCCGAATATGAATCGGCTCTCCACCTCTTCCCTGCCCCTGAATCCAAATGGACACCTCGTGCCACCACTTGCAGTGGGTTAGGTGGAAAAGGGATCGACGAAATTTGGAAACTCATCCTAGACTACATCTCCACCACAAAATCAAACGGATATTATGTGAAAAATCGCGAAGACCAAACCAAAACTTGGTTTGAAGAATCCTTACGGGAAGCCGTGTTGGATCAGTTTTTTGCAACAGACGGGAAAAAAGAAGCCATAAGCCTGTCTGAATCCAAATTGATGAGTGGGAAATCCACACTCCTTCGAGAAATCAAATCTCTCCTCGGGAAGTAAAAAAAACACCACCGTGACTGATCACGATGGTGTATTATAAAGTTATCATTCATTTAAAGGAAAAGTCCAATGCAAAAGAGGGTGAATTAAAGGATAAAATTCACAAAAAATAGGATGGTGAAATAAACACCGAACCAAAGGAAAAATCGAAAGTAAGTAACAAAAAAGAAGACCAAATCGTTTAAAAAATCCTAAAAGAGAAAAATGCTCTGAATTCGGGTTCTATTATAAGGGAGAATGATAGATTCGTCTATCTACCAAATGGGATAAAAAGAATACCACAAACCAATCAGAAGATACCAAATACCCTCGCCTTTTTTAACATTTGGACCCTGGTATTCACTTGGAGTTTTTTGTAGATGGTTTTGATTTGTTGCCTGACAGTCCCGATGGTTGTTCCAAACAATTGGGCAATTTGTTGGGGAGTATCTCCTTCAATGATGAGTTCTAAAATTTGCCTTTCTCTAGGTGATAAAACTTCTAAACCCAATTCTTTTTCTTTTTTTGGATTGGAACCCAAGGTTGGACTAGTTTCTGGTTTTCGAAATGCTAACAATACTTTTGTGGCGATGGAAGGAGAAATCACACTCCCCCCCTCCAAAATTGTTTGGATGGTTTCCCAAAGGGATTCCAATTCTGACTTCCAGATATAACCTGATGCACCGAGTTTGATCGCGGCAAAGATCACATCATCTGTTTGTAAAGAAGAGATCACAAGACTTTTCCTCACATCAACAGTATGGTATTTTTTTAAAACATCGATACCACTGGCACCTGGAAGACCAATATCAAGAATCAATAAATGTAATTCTTCCTTCGGAGGATTTGAATCGAATGTTTCTGCAGAATTCCAAGTTGTGATAGAAAGTGTATCTCTTGTTTTTAATACAGCAACTAACGATTCTAAATAATCAGGATTGTCTTCAATGATGCCAATATTGATTAGAGTCATAATAGAAATAATGTTTTAGGGATTTCCATTTTGATAGAGTAAGGAGAAGGATGAATCTCTAATTGACCATTGAGGAATTGGATTCTTTGTTCAATCCCTTTTTCTCCGATCCCCAAATTCCAAAATGATTCAGGATTACCAATATTTAGATTCGGAGACTCTGCTTGTGTTTTTTTGTTCTCTGTGGCAAATTCAATGGAGATGGAATTTTCAGTTTCCTCTAAACAACAAATTGTTTTTCCACTGCCATGCCTTAAATCATTGGTACTAATTTCATTAAAGATTTGTAATATATGATGCGCAGTTTCTGGTTCTTTGATTGATACCAAACGGTCCATAAGGGTTTCGCTTTGGATTAAAATTTCCCTACCTAACATTTTATATCTTTTTTTAACAAGGAGTTGGAGACCATCGATTAGAGATTCCTGTAAAATTTCTCTTTGGTCTTCTTCTTTTACTTGGTTCCGTAAGGATTCCAGTGCATCGGAAGAAAGTTCTTTGATTTTATGGATCAAAACAGTTGTAGTTTCTACTGAATGGGACTCCAATGTTTGGCAGAGTAAGACTAAGTCTGTGAGTTTAGAACCCAAACTATCATGGATGTCTTGGAAAAATGTTCTACGTTTTTCTTCGAGTAACATACCACGATACGCTGCGATGTAACGAGTTTGGAACCACCAATGGTTTAAGAAAAAAGAAACTAAAAATAATGGAACCGTTGTAGACATCTCTCTCCATGTTTCTTCAGGTATCAAAGAATCATTTTGGATGAAAACTCGTAATAAATAAATGAAAAACACAAGGGTCCATTCAAAAATAAACTGCCAAACAAGTCCTGGATAAAAAAATGAATTTGTGCCAATGAGAGCGATGATGGTTAACCAATTCCTTGGATCAAAGTAAGGGATTGATGGATCATGAAAGCCAGTTTCGATTTCGATTAAGACTAAGGAAAAAAACAAAATTCGAACGAGTTTAGTAATATTGGCATTCACTGTTCGATAAAACAAAGAGATACCAACTAAACTTAAACTGATGATGAGTTGTGAAAACGAAAGATAACAATTTGTAAGGTCAACTTTGCCCCACTCCAAATAAACGCTATGAGCATACGCAAGGGTATAGGCGAATCCTAAAAAATACAGTTTGTTTAAGATTTCGGAATAAACGGCAATTAATGAAATTGGGTCAAATTGTTTGCCCAAAAGTTTGTGATAGAAAACTCGAATGTTAATAAATCTACCAATTCTTTGTTTGGTAGGGAATGAAGATTTTCATCATACTTCTAGTTTTTTGATATGTTCCAATAGAAGTTTTTTATCATCATCGAAGATTTGGTTGAATTCAAGTCCTACTTCGTAAAAAGCACCTTCACCAAATTCTTCTAATCGAACTACCTTTGCCTTTGGGTACAAAACATATTTTACATCAGGGAATCGTAATTCCAATTCAAGCCTTGTTCCCAATGGCATTGGTTCCTTCGTACGAAAGAGTAACCCACCTTCTGAGATATCTTGTGAGTCCCCTTCCCCTTTGTCACTAGGCAAAAACTGAGCCGAACCAGCACCCGATTGGATCACCCGGTAGGTGAGATGGACTTTTTCAGAGATACGATTGTAAATGCGGCGTTCGCTAGACATGAATGCTAGAGAACACCAAATTCAATGTTTGGGCAAGTTTAAAATGAAAATCTCACCCGTATCTAAGGGTGAGATTTCAGTTATCCCTCTAAATCCTCAGGTCGGATTTCGTAGTCTGGTCGGAAGGCACCTTCAATTTTCTCTCTGAGTCGATCAATGTATCCAAAAACGGCAGGTACCACGATGAGTGTGATGAGTGTCGATAGGATGAGTCCACCAATGATGGCAATCCCCATTGCCGTTCTCGATTTAGAGGCTTCACCAATCCCAAGTGCAATTGGCAATGTCCCTGCAATCATCGCAAGGGATGTCATAAGGATTGGTCTCAATCGTTTTGCACCCGCATCAAAGATAGCATCGTTTCTAGACATACCATGTTCTTTCATGGCAAGCATCGCATGGTCAACAAGTAAGATGGAGTTTTTAGCAACAAGACCCATTAGTAGGATGAGTCCAATCATACTAAATAAGTTTAACATTTCACCAGTTAAAGCGAGTGCAAAAAAGGCACCCGAAATTGCGGGAGGAATGGCAAACAAAATCGTGATCGGTGTGATAAAAGACTCATATAGAGAAGCTAACACAAGATAAATGAAGATAAGCGCCATTCCAAAGGCAAGTACGATGTTTTGTAACAATTCTTTGAAGTCTTCTGATTGTCCCACAAACGAATACGTGATACCAGGAGGTGGTGGCAATTTTTCCTTTAGGATTTTGACTGCAGATTCAGAAGCGGAAGCAATGGCACCACCGGGTGCAAGGTTTGCATTGATAGGAACAACCCTAGATCTGTCTTCACGAATGATCCTTGCTGGGGATGTACTTTCTTTACCATCTGCAATTGCACTTAGTGGAATGAGTTTGTTTTGAATGTTTGGCACTCTTGTTTCATAGAAAGACTTACGTAAATTTCGTTGTTCTTCCTTCAGACGCAACCTAACATCATATTCAATTCCATTTTCAAGGTATTTGGCAACTTCTCCCCCTTCGATGTGGTAACGAAGTTCTGCTCCCATGACACCTGCCACCACACCAACGGTTTGCATTTTTGCACGATCTGGTACCACTTGGAATTCTGGTTTTCCTGTTCTGTACGTTGTGTCCACATCAGTTAAGTCTGGAATTTTCCTAAGTTCATCCATTACCTTAAATGAATAGGTTTCCAAATCTTTTAGATTTTCCCCTTTTAAATTAAGGTTAAATGGATATTGTACCCCACCACCTATCGCAGAATAGTCGTTAACCTTTGGTCTTGCATGTGGATATGCTTTTAGAAAATCTCTGATTTGGTCTTTTACATCTGCTGTTGTACGTTTGCGGTATTCAGAGGGAAGTAAGGCAACACCAATCGTAGCGATATTGGATTCTCCATCACTATTTCCTACTACTGTTGCCAATAATTCTAATTCGGGAACGTTTTTGATGATCTCATTTTGGATTTGTTCTACCACTTCAGAAGTCCCCGTTAAGGAAGTCCCTGGTGCCATCTCCACATTCACCATAAATTCTCCCTGATCGTTTGCAGGAAGGAAGGTCTTTTTCACAAAGGCAAGAGAAAAGATACTTGTGATGAGTGTAAGAATTGTGAGTAAAATGACAGCCCAAGGTTTTTTTAGGGCAAACTTCATAATCACAGCGTACATTCTGTCTAGGAAATCTTGGAACTTATCAAAATAGCGGAGAACAAAATTCTTCTCTTTGTGAATGTCAGTTTTGCCCGCAAAATAAGCAGATAACATTGGTGCAACAGTCAGACCATCAAAAAGAGAAATGATCATGGCAAAGACTACTGTGAGTCCAAACTGTTTGAAAAACTGACCCACAATTCCTGATAAAAATCCAATGGGAAGGAAAACCGCAATCACTGTGAGAGAGGTTCCAATCACCGCCAACGTCACTTCTTCAGTTCCTTTACGGGCGGCAACAATGACCGATTCTCCTTCTTCCAGTTTACGGAAAATATTTTCCCTAACCACAATCGCATCATCCACAAGGAGTCCTACCGCAAGTGATAAGGCAAGAAGTGTCATCACATTCATGGTAAATCCCATGGCATACATGATGATAAAAGCACCTAACATTGAGTTGGGGAGTGCCATACCAGTGATAATGGTAGAACGAACGTTCCCTAGGAAGAGATACACAACTAAAACGGCGAGAAAAATTCCTAAAATAATAGCAAGAGTTACATCTTCAATATTAGCGCGGATCCATTTAGAGCCATCTCGTATGAGGATGACTTTTGGAGTGCCTTTCATATCTTTGATTTGGTCATTGATGGTATTAATTTTTGTTAAGATACCATCGGCTACTTCAACGGTGTTTGCTCCCGATTGTTTGTAAACATCTAAGAAAAGAGCTGTTTTTTGAACTCGCTCTTTTTTCGGTGCTTCGTATTTGAATAATAATTTTCCAATAATAGAAGGTTCTTCGTGTTCTTCTGTTTTGATGGGAGCATACAAAAGACCACGGGTTTGTCGGTCCTGTAATGTATCTTTGACTTGGCCAAGGTCTTTGACAAGTACCCCTCTACCAAATTCACCACCAAACGAAACAACGGTGTTCTCAATTTGGGATAATGATTCGTATTTTGCAACCGTACGGAAAGAAGTTTCTTTTTCTCCACCTTCTACTTTTCCGGCAGGGATGTTCACACCAGAATTTTTGATTTGGTTCCCAATGGCAATGGCAGGTACTTGGTAAGCGTTGATTTTGTTTCGATCAAGTTCGATATGAATCTCACGGCGAGCTCCACCGATAATCTTCACCGCACCAACGTTATTTACCTGTTCTAATTTGGTTTTGATTTTTTCTTTTGCTAAATCGTACAATTCACCTTCTGGTAAATCCGCAAATAAAGAGATTCGCATAATCGGCTGGTCTGAGGGATCAAACCTTTGAACGAGAGGTTCTTTCGATGATTCTGGGAACAGTGGTTTGACCCTTGCTGTTTTATCCCGTACTTGTTGTTCGGCATATTTGATATCGGTGGTCAAACTAAACTCAGCGAATACAAGAGAGATCCCTTCTTGGTTTCGCGAAGTGATCCTTTTGAGTCCTGAGATGGAACTGAGTTCCTCTTCCAAGGGTTTGGAGATGGAAGTCTCAATTTCTTCCGGGCCAGCTCCTGGGTACACAGTGGACACCACAACAAATGGAATGTTAATATCTGGGAATAAATCCACACCGATTCGTTTTAAGGAAATGTATCCTGTGATCACCATGATGATCACGAGGGATGAAATGAAAATGGGGCGTTTGATCGAAAAAGAAGCAATACTCATGAATTTTTATCTCTATTTAAGCAGTTTGTATTCTTGTAAACAAGCGGTACCAGAGCTCTCTCTGTAAGTAGACAGCAATGTTGACTTACTGTTCAACATTTTTGTGCGATTTTCAAATTTTTCTTCAACAAAACTATCAGGGCAAACATCACTTAATAAGAGAACGGAATCAAAATTTGTCCAATCTTTCCATCGGTATTTGTTGTCATTCCGTACCATTCCTACTTTGTAAGTGCGAAGTTTCATCGCTAAGTCAAAATCGGAGGCTAAAACTCGACCATTTGCCTCATATTTTTCCGTAAAATGGAAGGCATTGATGAGGATGTATTTTTTATTAGGAGCCACATGTTCGGCTATTTCTCTTGCTGGTTGGAAATCACTCGCATTCATCCCTCGGTAACAGAACATTTTGGTCTCGTAAAATTTTCCAGAAAGAATCCCTTGTTCATACACAGAATTATAAAATACAAAACTAGTTGTGAGAAGGATCACCGATACGGAAGTAATCCTTTGAAAATTGTGATCAGCTAAATGATAAAGCCTTAAGATCCACAAAAAACCCACAAGTCCAATCGCAGGGATAAACTGGAGAACATGCCTTGGTTGTTTGTTTCCAGTGGTAAGTTCCAAAATTAAAAGTTCTAAGAAGAGAATAAAAGTTCCTGCCACAAGTGGGTCTTTGATTTTATTCCATATTGTTTCTTTGGTACGAACAAAAAAATATAACAAAGACAAGGTGGAAAATAATACCAAAGTTCGAAATCCCCAAATGAAATCAAAAACTCCAGGAACGGATGGATCTTTCCCAGGTTCTGTCCAAAGGGTAAGGAAAAAACTTCTGGTATATGCATTCACAATCATTTGAGCATCGATAAGAGCATTCACTCGATCTGGATTTAAAAATAACCATAAAAATGCAGGGAAAATAGCATAAGCCCAAAGTACAACTGCTGTTTTTGGGAATATTTTTTTCATGGCATCGCGGTTTCGGAATAAATAAAGCGATAGATCAACAAACAATACCAAGGTGATCCCAAACATAAACTGTTTGAAACCCTTTTGATTCAGATTGATTTTGGTGACAACTCGTAACACTGGTAAAGAAAATACCATCAGCACAACAAATACTAAGTATAAAAGTCGAATTCCTTTTGCGTATTGTTTTAAGAGATAGAGGATTACTTCTTTGTATTTGCCCGGGGATCGAATCAGTTCATAAGCAAAACAAGCCATAAAGAATAAAATCCCATAAGGATATTTAGTGAAATAAAAACCAAATAAGGAAACAAAGATCATCCATTTGGTACTGCCATCAATTTCACGTTCTCGGTTGTCTGTATCATACAAACGGTAAATGGCATAAACAGAAAGTAGAAGAAAAAACATCGATTGGGTTTCCAACATAGAAGACAAGGAATATGCAGGCACTTCTACAGTTTGGATGGTAAGGATAAAGATGAGGGATGAAAAAAGTCCTGACCAAAAAAGAGATTTTGACATCCGAAACGATGTATACACCAAACCTGGATACACTAAGATCAAAAAAAATAGTCCAAGAAAACTATCTCGATAGGTTTCATATGCATCAATCGGTAAATACAATGTAACAAATGTTAGCATTGATCGTAATGGAGGCCAGGTGGGGCTTTCCAAAAACGGCATGATACCATAAAACCAATTTCCATTTCGAAAATCGACATATTGGTCAAGGACTTGGTTCAGTCGTATATTTTCATCCCAAGACAAAAAATCTTTGTTGGGACAAATTTGGAGGAAGGCCTCCCAAGATTTTGTAGCATAGAACACGACGAGAAAAACGCCGAAACCGATGAAAAGAACCCCAAAACTGTTCAGAAGAATGTTTTTTGCCTTCATACCAATCCTTGGAATCATTCTTTCTTTGGGGTGGAATTGGGATCAACCGAAGTATTTTTTACGCAAATTTTCTCTTTGATTGTTGTCCAAGGGATTGGATTCTGTCCGTTAGAAGGTTCAAAAAATGCAAGATTTCGTAGACATTGGTGAAAAAATCATCTTTCTCGTGATGTTATTCGCGAGTATCCTCGCCATTGCTGTTTTCATCGAAAGGTTAATTGTTTATAAACGCAATTTTAACAAAGAATCTGAATCACTTCTCGATTCACTCACACTTCTGATTCGCCACCGTGATCTAAAAGGTACGGAAAAATTACTCGAAAGCCATCCTATGGAAAATTCTTACACACGTTTCATTCATTTTGTTTTGGAACGCGAAAAAGAAAACCACAAAGGATTATCGGAACTCATGGAAGGAAAAATTCTAAAAGAACGACTCAGTTTAGAGGAACGACTTCCGATTCTCAACACACTTGGGAACAATACTCCTTTTATCGGGCTTTTGGGAACTGTGCTTGGGGTGATCAAAGCATTCTATGGTTTAGGAACTTTAGGGAATTCTGGTGCAGAAGTGGTGATGCGTAGTATTTCCACTGCCCTACTTGCCACTGCTGCTGGTCTTGCCGTTGCGATTCCAGTTGTAATGGCAAATAACTACTTCACTCGTAAGATGAAATTGGTATTAGGACAATTGGAAATCCTTTCTAAAGAAATCCATGCTAGTTTCATCACTAGCGGAAAACACAACCAATCTTCTAGTTCTACACCTAACATCCACCATTAAATAAGAGTTATATGAAATCATTTACATTGTTTTTACAATACAAACTCAGGCGGTTCGGTCTTTTCCGAGCAAGTTTGTTTGTTTCTGTGAGTTTACATGTAATGTGTTATTTGATATATTTTGTTCTAACTTTGCCAAGTGAAGCTGCCTTTCAAGAAACTTCATTGGAAGATGTGGATGTCTCCTTTGAAGAAATTCCACCAGAACTCATTGGTGGCACATCAAGCCCCGCTCCTGTCGAAAAACAAGAATGGGTGGAAGGATCGAACAAAGATGCCGAAGACAAACCTGATAATTCTGACTTAAACCCAAACCAACTTTCAGGGAATGGTACAGACAAAGATGGATTTTTGTTTTCATTTAATGGTGACAGGCCTCCCACACCCATCATTGATTTTGATTTAAAAGCATATTTCCCTGAAGCAGCCAAATCGGCAAACATTAGCCAAAAGACAGTTGTTGTCATGGTGCAAGTTGACGAACAAGGTGTACTCCAAGGAGTCAAAATTGTTTCGGGACGAGCAGGGTATGGATTCGATGAAGCTGCCATTAGAATCATCCAACGTGCAAGGTTTACACCTGGCTATGACAAAGGAAAACCAACTCGGATGGCACATAGATTGCCCATCAGTTTTGATTTAGAAGAGGATTAAGATGTTTCGGAATACAAAACAAAAAATTGCAATTGGTACTATATTATTTATCATTGGACTAATCGTTGTTAGTTTCCAAACAAAACCGATTACTGGTAAAACAGAAACTAAATCTTCTCTTAAAAAACCAGGACTGACTCCAGACCCATTTGCCTTATACCAAAGTATTCCACCTTACAGTTCTCAGGTTTCCCATTCAGATTTACCTTCCAATATCGACCTAAGTGTCGACTTTCCGGTTCCGATGGACCAAGGTACAGGAAAAGATAACGTAGGTTTTACAGTCGGTTATGGTCTAATTTCGTATTTAGAAGCTCAGAAAAAAGGGATTCGTAATTTATCTGCGATTGGTCCAAATTCTGCCAATGGTCAAAAACTTCTTTATTCAGCAAATTTCATTTATAACCAATTGAACAGTGGGAAAGACCAAGCAGTTTCCTTACTCGATGCCTTGGTTCTTGCAACGAGTAGAGGTTCTGTCCCCATTGAGCTAATGAATGAATCCAGTAATAATCTAAGGGTTCGACCAAAAGCAAACATTGTGGAAATAGGCCGAAAAGCGAGGCTTGGTCGAATTTATAAAATTGAACCTCACGATCTTTCCTCCATAAAACTTGCATTAGCTGAAAAAAAACCAGTTTTGATTGGTTATTTAGTCTATGAAAATTTTCTAAATCCAAAACCAGATGCCGTTTTCCAACAAGGAAGTGGAGAAGTTATAGGAGCCCAATCCCTTGTGATTTTGGGTTATAATGACAAAAAGAAAGCGTTTAAAGTTTGGAATACTTGGGGAACAAATTGGGGGGACCAAGGGTATCTTTGGATTTCTTATGAAAGTTTCCCCAAACACACCAAATCGATTTATGTTGCGAATCCCTCAGAGGGGAACCAACTACTCACAGAATCCAAATTGATGAATGAATTAGAGTCATTGGAATTTGGTGAACATAATTTATTCCCACCAAAAGAAGTGTATGCATCTAGAGGTGATTATTCTGATCGGATTCGAATCTCATGGTCGAGTGAAAAACGAGCCATTGGGTACGAAGTGTACAGAAAACGTAAAATTGATACAAAATACCAACTTGTTGGACTTTCCAAACAACCCTACTTTGATGATTTTGGTGTTCAAAAGAATACTGCCTATCATTACAAAGTAGCAAGCTTAGATGAAAATTATTTATCCAAACCTTCCATTGACTCAAACGATGGATATGCGTCAGAGCCGACAAAACCTGCAGGAATTTTACCTGTTACTAATTTAAGAGCATCTGTTGCACCAACAAATGACCGTATCTTGTTAGAATGGGAAAACCAATCCATCCCAACTACATATGTTGTTTACAAATGGAATGCAATGGCACGGATTTTCCGCTTTTTAGGAAAAACTGAAAAAAATTCTTACACAGATTTAAAAGCTAGTCGTAATGGTGATAACGAAATTTACCAAGTTGTTCCAGAAAGAAACCAACTAGAAGGAGAATCTAGTTATTACGTATCAGCGCATTTAGATCCTTCTGAAGTTTTAAAACCAAGACCTGAACATTTCACCGCTTCCAAAGGTTTGTATCCTGGAGTGACCGTCTTACAATGGGAAGGTTCTCCAAGTGCAACTGCATACCATATCTTTCGAAAAACAAATGGTTCCTGGAAACGCATTGCAAAAACCACAGACCTACTTTACAAAGACGAGGAAACTTCTGGAAAAGAATCTTTTTATGCAGTCACAGCAGAATTCGAAGGGGATTTGTATAGTTTCCCATCTGAACCAGATATCGGATATGCATCACTCATTGCAGGAAGGTCTTTAATTGTAAAGGCTCCGGAACTAACCATTACAGAAAATCGAAAATCGGGAGAACTCTGGTTTAGTTGGAATTTGATTCCAAAGGTCACTTCTTATAAAATTCTCATGAGAAAAAAGAATGAAGAAGATTGGAGTTTGGTTAAAGAAACTTCAGAATCTAATTTTAAATTACAGAATCTTTCCAAAAACGAATTTTACTTTTTTGTAATTCAATCTGTTCAAAAAGGAGTTGGGGAAAGTTTGTATTCTTCACCAGTCACCGCTGTTTTATCGGAAACTGTTCCCGATATTAAAAAAGTAAAAACATTTGGTGAATCCGCCATACAGAAGTTTATCGGGCCTTGGACTGCAATGTATTGGGATGGCAAAAACAAAGTGAAACCAGTTCGATTGACCATCGAAGCCGAAGATGCGGAAGGAAACATTGTTATGAAATGGAATGAAAATCCAATCTTTCGTGGCAAAAATATTGTAGATTCCGATCTAATTGAAGAAAAAGGAAAATGGAAAATTAAACTTTCTCCAAATTATGAATCCTTATCAGGTGAATTTGAAGATAAAGGTTTAGTCCCAGAAAAAAGCCAACTATCATTCATTCGCGAATAAACGATAGACCTTCATATATTTTTGAAAAAAGTTTTCGTTAGGCAGTTGTTAGTTGGTCAAAAAAATGTTTTGGAATTTTCCAAGGTCTTTTTTTGGCAAAATCAAAAAATAATGCGGAAAAGATAGCTTCGCAGACTAGAACACCATCGGAAACTCGATACATATTTTGTAAGACAGTTCCCCTCACAACAGTCATATCCCGAAATCCAGTTTCAATTCGAACCGAATCGGGATGATTCAATGGCTTGTGGTAATTTAACTCGGCTTTTAAGACCACAGGACCGACAAGATTCTCTCTCATCTCTCGAATTGAAAACCCAATCTTCTCTAAAGCCTGCATCCTTGCTTCATCCAAGTAGGCTTGGTACACTCCATTATTGACATGCCCATTGGCATCCAAATGGCTCCATAATACGGGAATTTCAGTTGTATGAGTCACTATCATGATCTTTTCTTTCCTCAGTGTTTCCAAATTTAGACAGAACGATCTGTCTGCCAACAAAAAAACAGACAATTCTGTCTAATTTATGATTCCCAAAATTGCAATTTGAACTCTAGTGGAGACGAATGAAACGTTCGCCTAAAATTAGGATTCTCGAAATTGCCAAAAACAGATTTTACAGGCAAGGGTATCACCACACGGGTATCAACCAAATCATCCGAGAATCTGCGACAGCCAAAGCAAGTTTTTATGATCATTTCCCCTCCAAACAAACTTTAGGTGTTCAAGTCATTAGAGCCTATGGTGTTGATGTGCTTGTATGGTTTCGCAAAATCCTTCGTAATTCCTCTACACCCAATGACTTTATATCGGAAATGTCAAAAGCAATGTTAGACCAAGTCAGAACGAATGATTCCTATTACCAAGGTTGCCCCATTGCCATTTTTTCTAGCCAATTCCCTGTAGGCGAAAAACCATTTAGTGATGAATTCAAGAGGATTGTCATTCGTTGGGAGTCAATTTTAACGTCAGCCATTCAGAAATGGAAATCAAAAGGATGGCTACAAAAAAATACAAAAGAATTAGAATTAGCAAGGGATCTGATCAATCTCTACGAAGGATCTCTTATGAACTGGCGAATTTCTATGAATGAAGATTACATCCTCCGCGCAATGTTACAAATCAAAGAAAGATTCAAAACAGAAATCAAAAAATAGTCCCACTTTCGCAGTTTTTTCGGCAAACTTTTTCTAATCCGAGGCAACTGCTAACGATGGCCGCAAAATCGGCGTTACTATAAGTAGACGCCCCAGTTGATACTCGATAAATTGCATCGTTACGTAAAAAACATTCACCTTCAATTGTGGAACATTTATTCCGCTCATAACATGCGGAACGAAACGAAAATGGTGAACCACAACTGAATAAAAATACGAAAATGAGAGAACCAATCAATCCTTTCATAATGAAATGATTTGATTTTCAAATTCAGTTTTTGATAAAGATGATATTTTTTGAAGAGAACCAGAAACGTTTTGGAATTTTACTTTTCCTTTTATTTTTACTGGAACATCAAACAAAATTTCACCTTCCACAACCAACTCTTCACATTCAACTAAAGATGGTAAGGCGACAAATAAGGCATCAAATTGTTGGATTTTTTTATAGAATTTTTCATCCAAAGAAACAAGAACTTCCCCAAGTCCTTTTTCCTTTCTTTCTTTTGTCATTGTTAACGAATAATCTTCGTTTAACACATAGGCATCCGAACGACGAATCAAATAGTCTTCTGTTTTTTTGACAGGTGCAAATCGATCTCTTGGAATGATGATCCCTTTAAACTTTGAAAAATTACCAACAGCACTTCCCATTGCTGTTTCCAGTTGGATGACATCCTTTCCAGACACTTGTTTTGGATTCACAATGAGAGATAATGAAAAGTTTCCTTTTTGAAATCTTTCTTTGAGTGCACGTAAATTGATCCAAAGATTATTGGTAGAAAAAGTTCTGAATTTTCCAAGCCCACTAAATTCGTGTTCGTGTTCTTTTGGAACTTGAGCAGTCTCCAATAATTCGTATTGAATCATTTTGCCGCCAACTAACTTACGATAAATGGCTCCGCCTTTTTTATCAGCTAATGTTTTTGGTGTCATTTCCATTGCAAAATGGATATCTTCTTTGAGTAAGTAGGATACGATTTGAGGGTCAACTGTTGCGCCCAAATTATCTCCATTGGAAAGGAAGGCAATTTCAAATCCTTTGGAAAGAAGTTCATCTAAAATCCCCTCTTCCATCATGGTAAAATAAATATCTCCATGCCCAGGTGGGCACCAATTTTCCTTTTCTACATTGGTTTTGATAGGAACAAAGGTCTTTGCATCTAATCTTGGAACCTTATGTTGTAAAAAACTGGAACGTAACGATTGTTTGAATCCACTTTGAATTAATTCTTTTTGAGAATCTTCTTGGGTATTATAGGAATCCATAAAAAGTAAAGGAACATCGATACCATATTTGCTTCGAAGGTATTCGATTTGTTTTGCCATCACAGATAAAAAAGACAAATTTCCTTTAATCGGGATAAGAGACTTCGCTTTGTCGAGTCCCATACTTGTCCCAAGACCCCCATTCAACTTGATGACAACAAGTTTCGAAAGAAGAGTGGTATCGAGAGGATAGGAGTCATGGATTGACTCAAGGGAAATTTCATCAGATTTGGGGTCTAAATCTCCTACCTCTTCCCAACGTACGATCCCAGTTTCGCCATTACGGACCGCGTCTACTTTGCTAATAAAGTCAACAATGAACGCATCTGAAAGACCTGCCTGTTTCATGGTCTCGCGGATCAGTTGGTCTACGGTTTCTTTCTCCATTTCATTTCCCTTCGTGTGGTTCCCCTAATTCAATCCGGTGGGGTTCATCAATGATTCCCGGATTCCAGAAAAAAAAGACATGAATATTACGACCTTCCTGTTTTGGAACCGGTGTCGTTTCTTTCCTTTCATACTTTGGCATAAATACTTCGAAATTGTACACCCAATACTTTCCTTTTTTACGTGAAATCTGGCGGATCCCCTGATTCAGAGGGTCCTTCCTTGTGAGTTTTCCATAAGGAAGTGGGTATTTTGTCTCCCAAATTTCTGGGAGTAATTTGGCTGCATCCTCATAGGTCCCAGGATTTGCCGAGAGATAGGAGGGCAAAACCAAAAGGAACAAAAAAAAGCGCACCAAATGTAACATAGCTTACTAAAAGGCAATGCTATGTGGAGTCGGTTAGAGGTCAATTCAGGAATTCTTCCCCTGGAATTGATTTTCCTAGACAAGAATTGTGTCTGATTGAATCATCAAATTCATGTTTCGATTCATGGAATATCTGGAACGATTTTGGGCTCTTGTGTCATTTTACCTGCCTAGTCATTTGTCGATTGATAACAATCAAGATAAAAATATTCTCATTGTGCCTGGGTTTAGAGCTGGTCGTTTTTTTTATGCAAGACTAAAGTCAAATTTAGACAATTTAGGTTTCAAAGTTGGGATTTTGTCTACTTTACGAAACCCCTCTTCATTAGAAGAAGCAATCCAATACTTAGCGAAACAAATTTTAACAGCACCTAACGAAGTCACTTTGATCGCTCATAATACTGGTGGATTATTGGTTTTAATTTTACCTGATGAAGCAAGACGAAAAGTAAAAAGGTTGATCACTCTTGGAACTCCTTTTCATGGATCTGATCGTTTTACCAATACTAGATTTTCGTATTGGGGTTTTGAATCGGATTGGGTAAAAACGAATTATAAAAACGCATTATTTTTTCCACTTTTCCAACCACTCTCTGCCATTGAAGATTTTAGTTTTCCCCCTCAAGAAAGTACTGAGTTTGGACAAGGTCGTGATTTATGGTTTGATATTCCAGGGAATTACAATCTTGTACGCAGGAATGAAAACATCAGAACCTTACGTGAATTTTTAGGAACACCAAAAGATAATATCAATATCACCCCAAGTCCAAAAGCAAATCCTGACTTTGCAGTCCCTAAAAAAATCGAAGTTGATTTTTCTAAATACGAACCTGCTGTTTACAAAAAGAATAAAGAATCCTTAGCGAAAAAGAAATCCTCTTCTAACAAAGAGTTGTCGAAACCGACACCAAAAAAAGCAAAACCAAATCAGAAAGTGAAACAGACTCCAAAACCAAAGGCAAAACCGAAGAAGAAATCCAAACGGTAATCCATAAAAAAAGCTGTCCACCAAACGATGGACAGCCTCTAAAATTAAAGTTCTAATCTAAACTTAGACTTTTTTTAATTCTTTTGCACAAGCAAGACAACTGTCTCTACATTCTTTGCAAACTGCATGGTGATTGGCATGTTTGTCACATTCTTTTGCACACGCTTCACAGACTTCCACACATAAATTTGCTAGTTTCTTCGTAAATGATGAGTTTTGGCTTGCAAGTTTCACAAACGAGTCACAAAGGCTAATCACTTCACGAGTAGAAGTCGCACATGCTGCCATCGCTTTATCACCTTTTCCAAGTTCGGTGATACAATGGCTGAGGCATACTTCCGCTGATAGTTGGCAATGGATTGCCGCCATCATTGCTTTTGCATATTTGGATTTTCCAGCTGTGGGCATAGCACCTGAATGGTCATGGTCTTCTGCGGAAAGTGTTGATAAAATTCCAGAAACAGCCACTGCCATTCCAGCTTTTTGTAATAATTCTTTGCGATTCATATTCTTATCCTTCTAAATTGATTTTTAAACATTCGAAATTGGTTCACCCCATCAAGGTGTGCCTATCTCAAATCAGAAGGTGGATAGTGCGTGTAGGAGTATGAGGAGGGAGTTTGTGTTGTGATCCAGCAATCCAACTCTCCGTTGGATTTGGTTTTAATAAGGAAATAAAAGACCCACGGAAATTTGACCAATCAACAAATGTGACAATGGGTTTACCAAGAGAAAGATCCGAATCAGGAGAAAATTGGAGTGATTCGAATACAATGGGACAATCACAATTGTCTTTTTTGCTAGTTTCACCTGTTTGTGTTTGGTGGCAAGGAGGGAGAGATGATTTTTGAACGATGGATTCAGGGGATAAACAAACCCCAAATAGGGATGATTTGCACCCTAAATAGAGTAAAAACAGCAAAATGAACCCTAAACTTGCCTTCCGTTTCATTGTTGTTTCCTTGTCTTTAGACGAAGAAGCCTTCTGATCAGATTACCAGTTTAAAATAAATTCTTCAAGCCTTTTCCTGCGACAATAAAGGTTCCAATTGTGGATCCAAATTGGGGGAGGAAAAAAACCAAAAAGATATGCAAAACTCGATTTTTCCAAAACCCTTGAAAACTTTCTGAATCTTCTGCAATTCTTTCAAAATCTTCTACAAGTGGTTTTCGTAAATAGGACTCGGATAAGGCACTCACCCAACCTGCTTTAAAAATAGGAACAAAGGTTCCGATAGGTGCCGTAATAAAAGCAAGTAAAATAGAAATGGGATGAGCCCATGCGATGAGTGCTCCGAGAGCAGCAAGTCCGCCTTTGATGTAGATGAGTTTAGAAAACAAATCCAAACCCGCTTCTCCACCTTGGCTCCAAGTGGTATAACCGATTAGACCTGCAAAAAACACGGGGTAAATGATAAGACTCAGACTATCCCAAAGTTTTCGTTTCGGTACTTCATCTAACACAGATAAGTCGTTTTGTAAATCAATATTCCTTTCGATCCCAGCTAGGTGGCCTGCTCCCACAACTGCTACTACTTTTTTTACCTTTTTATCTAGGGTAGAAACGCGGATTTTTTCAGCTAAGTATACATCTCTTTCATCAATGATTACATTTTTGATAGATTCATATTTTTTAGGAATTTGTGAGAACAAGTCTTTTAGGATATCATCCGATTTCATCTCTTCAATTTTTTCGTCACTTACATCTTCTCTGACAAGTAATGACGCAAGTAAGGCACTAAAGAGATACATCTTAGAAAAAAATCCAACATTGCCCCACGAACGTTTGAGAGTGGTTTGGATTTCTCGGTCAACAGGAAGGACTGGTTTTTTAAGAGAACGTCCAAGAGTGATGGCTTTACGCATTTCATCTCCTGGTTTGATGTCTTGGTTTCCCATTTTTTTCTGAAACGAGGAAAGGATGAGGCTCGAAAGTAATAACCACATCTTTCTTTCTTTGAAGACTTTAAAAATATCTAATTTTTTAAGATAATCTGGGTCTTCCACAGACTTCATCCGTGATTCACATAACTCTACACAAATGACATCTGGTTTGATACTTTGGATGAGTTTTTCAACCTCTTCCACACTTTGTTTGGATATGTGGGCAGTTCCTAAAATATGGACTTCTGTTTTGTCAATGTTTTTAAACAGGTAAGGTTCTTTTGTTTTGAAACCTTTTTTGGTAGATTTTCTTGGTGGGGTAGTTTTTTTGATTGAACGCATACTGAGAAGTGACTATCTATTATACCTAAATAACGGTTCCTCTCTCTAGAAACAAGTAGAATGTCTATAAAATCCAAAATCATCAATGTGGGAATTGCTGACATTAAGGTCGGAAAAGATACGGATGTACTCCGGACTACATTGGGTTCCTGCATTGGAATCGTCTTGTATGATCCCGACCAAAAAATTGGTGCCATTTCACACATCATGCTCGCAAAAGATCCAACAGGAAAAGACATGAGTAAGTTTCCTCACAAATACGGAGAAACAGCACTTCCAATTCTCATCGAAATGATGAAAAAGGAAGGATCAAACATTGGGCAATACTCGTGCCGAATTTTTGGTGGTGCTTCCATGTTCAAAGGAATCAATTCCCAATTCTTACAAAATATTGGGGAACAGAATATTCTCATCGTCAAAAAGTTCATGGAAGAGAAAAAAATCCCAATCATTGTGGAAGATGTAGCTGGTAATGAGGGAAGAACCATCAGTCTCTACTGCGATGACGGTCGCGTTTTGCTAAAAAAAGCTGGTATGGAAAAATACCTTTATAAGGTGCGTTAGGCGATATGCTAAAATCAAAAGTTGATGAAGTATTACAAGACGTAAATAAATTACCGGCCATTTCATCGGTTGTTTCTAAAGTACTCGAAAAATTACAAAAACCCGATGTCAATATTGCTGACTTAGCACAAGAAATTTCTAAAGACCCAGCCATTACAGCCAATGTAATCAAACTTTCCAATTCGGCTTATTACCGTGCTTCCAAACCGATTCGAACTGTACAAGAAGCTTTGATGACATTAGGGATCAAGACGGTAAAAGAAATTGTACTGCTTACTGCAGCAAAAGGAATCTTAGCGCAAGACTTAAACAGTTACCAATTGGAAGCAGCACAATTATGGACTGCGTCCTTACTTGTTGCGGAACTTTCCAGTAAAATTGTCCAACATAAGAAGTTAAAAATCGATAAAGACTTAGCCTTTACTTCAGGTCTTCTGTGTAGTGTTGGTAAAATTGTTCTCGCTCAGTTTTTTAGTCCTGTGATGATGCAAATCAAAACAGACCTCAAGGACAACCAGGAACCATTCCCTACATTAGAAAAAAAATACTTCGGTTACACACACATGGAAGTTTCGGAAACACTTTTAAAACGATGGAACTTCCCTGTTGACCTTACAGATGTGGTGGCAAACTACCTCTCTCCTGAAAATTCTAAAGTAAATCCACTACTGACTTCAGTGGTTCACATTGCCAGTATCCTCATAGTCGTATCGGGTATCGGGATAGACATTGGTGGAGAATCCGTTCCAATTTCACCATTTGCACTCAGCCAAACTGGGGTAACCGATGCGGATATCGAAACATACTTTGTTCACATTCCTGACTTACAAGCAGGTCTTGCCGATTTGTTAAATGTTTAAAACAAACTAAGGATTCACTCTTAGATGAATATCATTTTCATAGGGGCAAGAGGCGCTGGGAAATCAAAGGTTTCACGTACTTTATCAAAACAAACAGAAATTCCAGCAGTTTCAACAGATTCCATAGCAGTTTATGAAGCTGGTGGGTTACCCATCCCTAAGTTTGTAGAAAAAAACGGCTGGAAAGCTTTTCGCGAATTAGAATATTCTATTTTACAAAAACTGCAAAATGCAAATGGAATCATTTTAGATTGTGGTGGTGGAATTTTATTTGATTTAGATGATGTTGGCAATGAAATTGTGAGCCAAAGAAAGTTGGATCTATTACGTAAAATTGGTCGGATTGTCTACTTAGAACGTGGCATTGAAGAACTTGTAGAAAAAGTAAAAGGGGATCAGACTAGACCCGACCTATCCAAAGTAACATCATATCGTACCATTTTAGAAAAACGTCTTCCTATTTACCAAGAAGCAGCACACTTTAAATTGAACTTATCCAAACTTTCGAAAGAGGAAGCAGTGGAACGGATCTTAGACTGGCTCGGACTCAAATCCAAATAAAGGAAAGAGGTGTTGTCGGTGATAAACATTGCGCTTATCAGGTTAAAAATTTTTAGTCGTCCGAATGACAGATAACTTTTGGTACGGTTCGGTAATCGCAAAAAAAAATTGATTCCAAGATTCAGGTAAGCCGAGCTTACTTTCATTACCAACTTCCACTTGATCCCCCACCTCCAAAACTTCCACCTCCTCCACTGAATCCACCACCCGAACCTCCTGATGACCCACTCCCACTACTTCCAGAAAATCCACCAGATGAAAAAAATACATTGTCTGTTACCTTCGATGCAATGTGTTTTACCCATTTCACTTTATCCCTTGTGAGTCGTACAAAAACAAAACCGAATCCATAAACCAAATTACAAAATAGCCAAGCAGAATAACCAAAGAACATAGTTGGAACCCATTGGAAGAATACCAATATGAAAAAGAACATACCAATTCCTTCCGCTTCATAATGAAAGGCCGAAATAAAAGCGAATAAAAACAAAACACCTATAAACAAACAACCTAGTGGGTATAAAAACCAATTTCCTTGGAAATCAAAACCTCGAAAGGATTTGAATTTTTGAAATAAGGATGGTTCTTCTGGAGTGACTCCAACTGTTGCGGTTTGTAACAACTGTTCCAATCCCAATCGTATCCCTGTTGGGTAATCTCCTTTTCTGAAATGAGGGATCATCGTATCATAGATGATTCGTTTGCAATATACATCAGTGAGAACACCTTCTAAACCATAACCAACTTCAATCCGTACTTTTCTGTCATCAGTCGCAAGTAAAACTAGGACTCCATTATCCAAACCTTCCCTACCAAGTTTCCAGTTTTCCGCCACTTTTAAGCTATACTCTTCTAAGATCTCACCTTCGAGAGAATGTACGACAAGGATCGCCACTTGGTTTGAAGTTTGTTTTTCGTGTTCGGCAAGGATTATTTCCCACTCCAAAGCCACATCTTTAGGGATTGTTCCTTCTTCAAAAGTAACTCTCGATTCTAATTTAGGAATCTCTTTTGCGAGTAATCTGGAATGATAAGGAAGGAGGTACAAAGATCCGAGTACGATCCAGACGGATATAAATCTGATTTTCATTGGCATAAGGTTAGTTGACAAATTCAAAAAAATCAAAGAGATTTTTTCGCACGTGGAAACAACATTTTTACAAAACTCAATTCTCATCCAAGGGGCAAATGTACATCCTTACGTACTATTATTGGGAGCGATTGTTTGGGGGATTCTCTCTTTACTCGGAATCCTTTTTTGGAAACACCCCATGATCGGTAAAAAAGGGATTCTCTTTTCCCTTCTCACGTTTACCCCACTCAGTTTGGTTTGCGTGAAATCGTATCAGGAAACCAATTCGTTTTCCTACCATGTACAAGTGGACGGAGAATCGAAACAGGTTCGGTTTGGAGATACTCAAGGAATGAATGATTTGGAAATTCCTTTTTCCGATTGGGTTTCATACCAAATCCATTCTGATGCAGAATCCAAAAAAGATGGTTGGAAATACACGGATACTATTTATCTCAAACATAGGTTAGGTTTACTGATTCCGGTTTCGACCATTACAGTTAGAAAATACACGGACAAATCAAAAGAGTTTAGCCGTTACCTAGATTTAAACCGGGAACTAAAAAAATTCTTCCGATTTATGCCACTCCCCATTGAAGATGAGTTAGGTGACTCATTTTCTGGGCTACCCATCCCCTTAGATCCACCAAAGGCATTGGATTCGAATACATCACCTAACTTAGAATTTCTCCGTCCAAATTCGCTTTTCCCAATCCAATGGGAACATTCCATTTCGAATGCGAATTGGTTTTTTTCGTTTTGTTTACTTGCCGTTGGACATTTGGGACTTCTCATTTTACTTGCCAATCTTACGAACAAAGAGATGAGCAATATAAAAATGGGAGTTGTGATCCTTCTTGTGGGGTATTTATCCTTCGGAATCCAGTTTTACTTTTGGATTGGAAAAAAAATGGGAATGTCTTATCAAATCGAACGTTTGTCGGATGGTTATGCGTTATATGGAATCACAAAGAAGGGAAAAGAGAAATTACAAGAATGGAAACAAACCGAAGATTTGATGGTTCACCTAGAACTGCCCTCAAAATACATATGGGTCCAATCCCGAAAAAGTTACGAATCCACACGGTCGCTAGCAAAATCCCTTCTCGACCCGAATTCAGAACTAACTTCCACATTGAACCATACGAAGGATCTGTTCACCTCTTCACAAGCACAGCGCTGGGATTTAAGCGATCTTCCTATGGAAGTTGCAGTTCGCTTCTTTCTTGTACTATGCCAAAGATTAGACTCAATATAATATTGCTATTTATATAATCTGATTTAATATATAGTACGCTAATCGATCAAATAATAAGCATTTTTATGCCTTTGGTTTTGCCTAAAAATAAATCATTTTGCTGAAAACAAATTAATTGGACAGTACACCCAAATTCTAAAACAAGGTACAGTAATTGCTTTAGAGTAGGGTACGTATGTCAAAATCCAACCAACCACCCATCCTTCCGCCACTCGGCCCACAGGCCCAAGGTATGTATGATCCTGCCATGGACAAAGACTCCTGTGGTGTTGGTTTTATCGCAAATTATAAGGGCAAACGTTCCCGTGACATAGTAGACAAAGGGATCCGCCTCATGTGTAACCTTGAACACCGAGGTGCCGAAGGTGCTGATCCGAAAACGGGAGACGGCGCAGGAATTATGATCAACCTGCCTGATGCTTTTTTCCGCAAAAACCTACCATTCACCCTTCCGAAAGAAGGTGATTATGCAGTTGGATTTTTATTCTTACCTCAAAATGCGGAAGTAAGAGCGGCTGTTGAAAACGTAATTGAAAAAATCATCATCGACGAAGGGGAAGAATTCCTTGGTTTTCGAGATGTTCCAGTAAACAAAGAATATGCGGGAGTCGTTGCTTCCAAAACCATTCCAGTCTTCAAACAAGTGTTTATCGGGAAAAAATCCAAAAAAATCAAAACATCCGATGATTTTGAAAGAAAATTATTCCTAATCAGACGACTCATTGACAGACGAATTCGTGCGGAACTCAAACTCGATCGTTCGCAATACTATGTACCAAGTTTTTCATCGAGGACCATTGTATACAAAGGGATGTTACTGGGAGACCAAGTTAAAAAATTCTACGAAGACTTAAAGTCACCTGACCTCACTTCGGCGTTCTGTTTAACACACACTCGGTTTTCCACAAACACCTTCCCTACTTGGGATTTGGCTCACCCTTACCGACAAATTGCTCACAATGGTGAGATCAATACGTTACGTGGGAACATGAACTGGATGGCAGCTCGCCAAATGGTCATGCAATCTCCGTTATACGGTGACGAACTCAAAAGGATGCTTCCTATCGTCATGGAAGGCCAATCAGATACTGCAACTTTTGATACAGTCCTTGAACTACTTGTGATGGGTGGAAGGTCATTGCCACACTCAGTGATGATGATGATCCCAGAAGCTTGGTCAAAAAACAAAGCGATGGACGCCGACAGACGTGCGTTCTACGAATACCACGCTACGTTTATGGAACCATGGGATGGTCCTGCTGCCATTGCCTTTACGGATGGAAGGATCATTGGTGCCACTCTTGATCGAAATGGTTTAAGACCTGCTCGTTATATCGTGACCAAAGATGATGAAGTGATCATGTCTTCCGAAGCAGGTGTTCTCAACTTACCACCGGAAGAAGTCCTTGTCCAAGATAGACTTCGTCCAGGTAGAATGCTCCTCATCGATATGGAAAAAGGACAAATCCTTGACGATGAAGAAATCAAAAAACAAATCTCTACCCAAAAACCATATCGCAAATGGGTAGAAGACAATATGATTCGATTGGGATCTCTTCCTGACCCTGAGAACGTAAAACAACCGCAACACGAAACAATTTTAGAAAGGCAAAGAGCATTTGGATACACACACGAAGATGTGTTTACCTTAATCAAACCGATGGGAGTTTCGGGGGAAGAACCAGTGGGTTCCATGGGAGTGGATTCCTCTCTTGCTGTCCTCAGTGAAAAACCACAACCGCTCTATCGTTATTTCAAACAAAACTTTGCACAGGTCACAAACCCACCGATTGACCCAATCCGTGAAGAATTGGTGATGGAACTCACAACCTACATTGGTCCTGAAGGGAACCTCCTTTCGGAAGAACCAGAACATGCTCATAGGCTTGAGTTGGAACACCCTATCCTCACAAATGAAGATTTTGAAAAGATCAAACAAATCAGTGAAGGGCATTTTAAAGCAAAAACCTTTGATATCCTTTTTGATCCTTCCAAAAAACATGATATGCGTAACTCACTCGATAGAGTTTGTGCAGATGCAGCAAAAGCTATCAGGGAACAAGGAGTAAACCTCATCATCCTTACTGACCATGCAGTGGGAGAAAAAAAGGCCGCCATTCCTTCCCTACTCGCAGTTGCTGGACTCCACCACTACCTCATCCGTGAAGGCCTTCGCACAAAAGCAGGGATTGTTTTGGAATCTGGGGAACCAAGAGAAGTTGCCCACTTCGCATTGTTATGCGGATATGGAGCAAATGCGATCAACCCATACTTAGCGTTTGAAACGATTGCGGATTTGTCTCTCCAAGGACTTTTACCTGAAGTACCAAACTACAAAGATGCAAAGAAAAAATACATCAAATCAATTGGGAAAGGACTCTTCAAAGTATTCTCTAAAATGGGGATCTCCACATTACAATCGTACTGCGGAGCACAAATCTTTGAAGCTGTAGGACTTGATTCCGAACTTGTGAACACGTATTTTGCGGGAACACAATCCAGAATTGAAGGACTTTCTCTCGAGATGTTGGAAGAAGAAACCGTACGCCGCCACAAAGCAGCTTATGACCCAACTTATTTCCCAAACAACTTAGAACCAGGTGGAGTACATTATTACCGTAAAAATGGAGATAGCCATCTTTACACTCCGATCACAGTTCATAAATTACAAAAAGCAACACAAGAAAACGATTACAAAACATTCAAAGAGTTTTCTGCTCTCATCGACAACCAAAACGAAAGAGCGATCACACTTAGAAGTTTGTTCCAGTTGGACTTTGAGGGATCAAAGGCTATTCCAATCGAAGAAGTGGAATCAGTAAAATCGATTCTCAAACGTTTCCAAACAGGAGCGATGAGCCATGGTTCCATTTCTTGGGAAGCACATACAACTCTTGCCATTGCCATGAACCGAATTGGTGCAAAATCCAATACGGGAGAAGGTGGAGAAGACCCAGTTCGTTTCAAAACCCTCCCAAATGGAGATAGCATGCGTTCGGCGATCAAACAGGTGGCATCTGCAAGGTTTGGTGTGACAATGGAATACCTCACAAACGCTGATGACATCCAAATCAAAATGGCACAGGGCGCAAAACCAGGAGAAGGTGGACAGTTACCAGGACACAAGGTAGACAAATACATTGGATGGTTACGTTACTCCACACCTGGTGTAACACTCATCTCCCCTCCTCCTCACCATGATATTTATTCAATTGAAGATTTAAAACAGCTCATCTTCGATTTAAAAAATTCAAACCCAAGAGCTCGTATTTCCGTAAAACTAGTTTCGGAATCAGGTGTAGGAACAGTAGCGGCAGGAGTTGCAAAAGCACATGCCGACCATATCCTCATCGCAGGTCACGAAGGGGGAACAGGAGCAAGTCCGATTTCTTCCATCCACCATGCAGGAACACCTTGGGAACTTGGACTTTCAGAAACCCACCAAACACTTGTTGCAAACGGCTTACGCGACCGCGTGTATCTAGCAGTAGACGGTAAACTCCTCACTGGAAAGGACGTTGTGGTAGGAGCTCTCCTCGGTGCGGAAGAGTTTGGATTCTCCACATCAGCTCTTGTTTCTGTGGGTTGTATCATGATGCGTAAATGCCATCTCAATACATGCCCCGTTGGTGTTGCGACCCAAGATGAATTTTTAAGAAGTAAGTTCACAGGAAAACCTGAGTATGTTGTGAACTTCATGACCTTTGTTGCGGAAGAAGTACGTGAGATCATGGCAAAACTTGGTTTCAGAACTTTCGAAGAAATGATTGGCCAAGTGGAAAAAATCAAATTCAAACGACCTCACCACCATTGGAAAGCTCGTGGACTTGATTTTAGCAAAGTGCTCCATAGACCAAACCCTGTATTCCCTACAGGACTCTATCGTGCCAAAGAACAAAACCACCACTTGGATGAACAAATTGACAACGAGCTCATTCGTAAGTCTTTAGCAGCGATTGACCACAAACAACCTGTCAAAATCCAAACATCCATCGTGAACTTAAACCGTTCAGTTGGAACCATGCTCAGCCATGAAGTCACTAAAAAATACGGTGTGGATGGTCTTTCTGAAGATACAATTGACATTGAGTTTACTGGAACCGCAGGACAGTCGTTTGGTGCCTTTGTGACCAAAGGGATGACACTTCGCCTGGTGGGTGAAGGAAATGACTATGTAGGAAAAGGACTTTGTGGTGGAAAACTCATCTTTCAAACTCCTAAAAATGCTCCTTACAAAGCGGAGGAAAACATCGTTATTGGTAACACATGTTTCATTGGTGCCACGAGTGGGTATGCCTATGTAAACGGTATGGCCGGTGAACGTTTCTGTGTGAGAAACTCTGGAGCCCATGTCATCGTGGAAGGAACTGGTGACCATGGTTGTGAATACATGACCGGTGGACGAGTCATCATCTTAGGTGAGATTGGTCGTAACTTTGCTGCGGGTATGTCAGGTGGAATTGCTTACCTTTGGGATCCAAAGAAAAACAAAGAAGTACTCATCAACAAAGAAATGGTCGACTTAGATCCGTTAACTGATGCATCAGAGATAGCAGAAGTTAAAAAAATGGTAGAAGACCATAAAAAATACACTGGGTCCAAACGTGCAGAAGAAGTTCTAAACAATTGGGATGAAGTAATCAAACAAATGATCAAAGTAATTCCGAGAGATTACAAAAAAGCCTTAGAAAAAATGGCTTCTGAAAATGGATCGGAAAAACAAAAAACAGAGGGGGTAACAACTCGTGGGTAAACCAACAGGATTTTTAGAATTTAAAAAAGAATACCTTCAAAAGATTGATCCGAAGGAAAGAGTTAAAAACTATAAAGAGTTTGAAAAACCTTTTCCTGAGGCTGTTGCCAAAGACCAAGGAGCTCGTTGTATGGACTGCGGGATTCCGTTTTGCCATGGCGACACTGGTTGCCCTGTAGACAACCTCATCCCTGAATTTAATGACTTTGTTTACCGAGGTCGATGGAAGGAAGCTTGGGAAAATCTTTCGAAAACGAATAACTTCCCAGAGTTTACAGGAAGGTTATGCCCTGCTCCATGTGAGTCGGCTTGTACCCTTGGGATCATTGAACCACCAGTATCCATCAAGTCAATTGAACGAACTATCATTGACCGTGCTTGGGAAGAAGGATGGGTCATCCCACAAACTCCTGTTTCTAAATCAGGCAAAAAAGTAGCAGTTGTCGGATCGGGACCAGCTGGTCTTGCCGCAGGACAACAGTTAGCTCGTGCAGGTCATACAGTCACTATCTTCGAAAAAAATGATCGGATTGGTGGCCTACTCCGTTACGGAATTCCTGATTTTAAAATGGAAAAAAGACACATCGACCGCCGAATGAAACAAATGGAAGCGGAAGGTGTTACTTTCAAAACCAATGTGAATGTTGGGGTTGATATTACCGCAAAACAATTATTAGCTGAATTTGATGCAGTTGTCCTTGCTTGTGGATCAGAAGTCCCAAGAGACCTTCCTGTAGAAGGTAGAAATCACAAAGGAATCCATTTTGCGATGGAGTTTTTGACTAAAAACAACAAACACGTTGCAGGTGATGCGATTGATATCATCAATGCAAAAGACAAACATGTGATTGTGATTGGTGGTGGTGATACAGGATCTGACTGTGTTGGAACATCCAACAGGCACGGTGCAAAGTCCGTCACACAAATTGAATTATTCCCTGAACCTCCAAAGGAAAGAGACAAGTCTACTCCTTGGCCTTTGTATCCAAAAATGTACCGAACATCCACTTCTCATGAAGAAGGTGTGAATCGCAAATGGGCAGTTTCGACAATGGGATTCAAAGCCAATGAAAAAGGTGAAGTCACTGCCATTTACGGATCGGAAGTCAAAGAAGAAAACGGAAAGTTCGTACCAGTACCTGGAACCGAATTCGAATGGCCTGCTGACCTTGTTTTTTTAGCCATGGGTTTTGTGAACCCTGTGAAAGAGGGTTTGCTTGCTGATCTACAAAAAGAAGGGTTAGAACTGGATAACAGAGGGAATGTAAAAGCAGATTTCGGTACAAAAGCTGGGTCCTTTGCAACTTCAGTTCCAAAAGTCTATGCTTGCGGAGACGTAAGACGCGGACAATCCCTGATTGTTTGGGCGATTTCGGAAGGAAGAAAGTGTGCAGACCAAGTGCACCATTTTTTGACTACTGAAGTAGAAGCTTAAATTTTCAACAATCTAACTCAAGAACCACATTTGGAGCAAACTTTCTCGTAACAGGGATAATTTGTTTCCAATTGTGGATTCTGATTCATCTTCTCTTTTACAAAAAAATTCTTGCCTAACTTCCAAATCGATAAAATCATAGGAGAGATTAATTGGAACGTAGCAAGTAACACTATAAAAATTGTTAAGTAATATTCCAACATTCGAGACTCCCTTGAAACTAATTGTAAAACAAATCTTAAAAATCGCAACACTTTTGGTACTCCTTTCAACCAACGTTTCTGCAGAAAACATTCTCCTCAAAAAAGGGGGAACTATCAAAGGGAAAGTTGTAGAACAAGACCAATACAAACTTAAAATCAGAAAAGAAGATGGAACCACCGTTGTTCTCAATAAAACTGAAATTTTAAAGGTCGTTTATAAAGACCAACTAACAGCTGCAGAAGAAGATAAACTCAGAAAAGCAGAAGAAGAAAAAGAACGTATCAAACGAGAAAAAGAAGAAGCAGCAAGACTCAAAAAAGAGCAGGAAGAAGCAGCTCGTTTGGAAAAAGAAAACGCTAAAAACAATGCGATCCTAGAAGCAGAAGCAAAACGAAAACAAGAAGAAGACGCAAGACTTGCAGAAGCAGAAAAGAAAAATCTAACACGAGCAGGGGCAACATGGCGATCTGCTGTTCTCCCAGGATGGGGACAGTGGAAACAAGGAAGAAAGGTGCAAGCAATTGTTTACCCTTCCATCATTGCCATTGGACTCTTTTTTACGTATGACAAACACCGCATGTATCTCAATGCAAAAAGAGATTATAATAATTTAGATAATCCTTATACAACAAACGGACTCATCCGTGCTGCTTTCACACCACAAACCGCTGCTGTTTCACCTGGAGAGGCGGTGGTTGCAAGCCAACTTGGACCGTTTAAGGGCCAAAGAGAATCTGTAGAAAGACACTACCAAGAAATGCAGTACATTGGGATTGCCACCTTACTTGCGTATGCTTGGAACATCTTTGATGCGTATTACTTCCACCCCACAGGTTCTGGACTCAGTATGGATGATACAAGGAAAGAAAAGTTTTTCCTCCATTCAACGGTAGACAGAGTTGGATACCACCCAACAGCCATTGCTGGGGACAGAGGCATAGAACATCGTACACAATTAGGTTACGAAGTCACCTTCTAACCAGAATTATACTAACTTTAACCTTCCTTAAATTTTAGATCAATTCTAAATCTCAAGTCCATCCTTGACAAAAATCAAGGGTGGAACATAGTCTCTCTTTCCTGTTTTTCTTTCTTTTCTTCGTCTTCTTTGTATAAAGGATTAAGTTCTCTAAAGATATAGAACTGATAAAGATTAAGGAGAGAAACATTGGCTACGGAAAAAACTCAATATGACGATTTTATCGTAAAAGGGTTTATCATTTCAGCGTTAGTCTGGGGCGTTGCATCAATGACATTTGGTGTCATCATTGCCTTCCAACTTGTGTATCCACAGCTGAATTTGGAATTACCTTGGACGAGCTTCGGAAGGTTACGACCATTACATACCAATGCTGCCATTTTTGGTTTTGCATTGAGTGTAATCTTCGCCACTGCTTATCATACAGTACAAAGACTTTGTCGTACAAGAATGTGGAACGACACTCTTTCCAAACTGCATTTGGCATTATACAACCTATCAATTGTTTTAGCTGCGATCACATTACCACTCGGTTACAGCCAATCAAAAGAATATGCTGAATTAGAATGGCCTATCGACTTACTTATAGTTGTATGGTATGTTATCTTTTTTGCAAACTACCTCATGACGGTACTCAAACGAAAAGAAGAACAAATGTATGTTGCCATTTGGTTTTACATTGCTTCCTTCGTAACAGTTCCCCTACTCTTCATTGTGAATAACATCGTAATCCCTGCAGGACTCTTAAAATCATATTCGGTTTATGCGGGAGTATTTGATGCAAACATCCAATGGTGGTATGGTCATAATGCGGTGGCGTTTGTTCTCACAACTCCATTTTTGGGACTTATGTACTACTACCTCCCAAAACACATCAAACAACCAATTTACTCACATAGACTCTCCATCATTCACTTTTGGTCTCTCATCTTTATCTACATTTGGGCAGGTCCTCACCACTTATTGTATTCACCAATTCCTGAGTGGTTACAAACAACTGGTATGGTATTTTCCATCATGTTATGGATGCCGTCTTGGGGTGGTATGTTAAATGGATTTTTAACACTCACACAAGCCAAAGACAAAATCAAAGTGGATGCAACCCTCAAAATGATGTTAGCTGCCGTAACGTTTTATGGTATGTCAACATTCGAAGGACCTCTTCTTTCCATCCGTGCTGTTTCTGCTTTAGGTCACAACACAGACTGGATTATTGGTCACGTTCACTCAGGAACTCTAGGATGGGTTGGATTTATGTCTGCCGCTGCATTATATTACTTAGTTCCTAGACTCTGGAATGCAAACCTCTATAGTGAAAAACTGGCAAATGCACATTTTTGGCTCGGAACTCTTGGGATCCTACTCTACATCATTTCCATGTGGGTATCTGGGATCACTGAAGGATCTATGTGGAGAGCCGTTGGTGAAAACGGAGAACTCGTATACAAAGATTGGGTTGAGATCGTTGAGTTCTTAAAACCATTCCGTTTGTTCCGAGCGATTGGGGGAACACTCTATCTAACAGGGATTATCCTTATGGTGTATAACTTTATCAAAACCATTCAAAACAAAGACAGTGGTTTTGTGGAACAAGACTTACGTATAGGAGTGAAATCATAATGTTTGGTTTTAACAAATTCTTAGATTGGTTTTCAGAAATTGCTGACCGTTGGGATACAAAAGGTGTCAAGTTTACAATTTATACAACAATTGCGGTTGTGATTGGTGGACTTTTCGAACTCATCCCTCCGTTTTTCTTAACCAAAACGGTAACTCCGATTTCTACTGTAAAACCTTACTCAGCATTGGAGTTGGCAGGTCGTGATACATACCAAAGAGAAGGTTGTATTGGTTGTCATACACAAATGGTTCGCCCCTTTAAATGGGAAGTGGATCGTTTTGACCCAACTAAGTCTTACGGACGAAATGGTTATTCCAAAGGTGGTGAGTTTGTTTACGACCATCCATTCCTTTGGGGTTCAAAACGTACTGGTCCAGACTTAGCACACGAATCTCAAATGTTACGATCAAATGAGTGGCATAAAAACCACCTCATCAATCCAAGAACAGTGGGCGGTGTACCAAACTCAATCATGCCAGCCTATCCATGGTTATTCGAAGAGTCACACAAAGTAGATGTAGAACAAGTGGTAACAAATATGAAAGCATTACGATCCATCGGAGTACCATATACCGAAGAGGATTTGGCAAATGCTCCATCACTTCTCAAAGACAAAACTGAGGGAGATGCACTTGTTGCTTATTTGCAAAAACTAGGGCGTGACTCTGCAGAGTTACAAAAAGGGATGAAGTAAAGTCATGAATGACGCCGACCTTCTCTTAATTTATAAAAGTTTGCGATTGCCGATCCTTGTGATCGCAATTGCATACATCACCTACTACGTTTATAAAAAACGCAGTAAAGAAGAAATGGAAAAACCCAAGTATCGAATGCTTGAGGAGGATTAATACGAATGAAAGAACCAAAAGAAGTAGACGGAATCTTCCAAGCCGACAATCCAATGCCACCTTGGTGGAAATTAGTATGGCTCATCAGTATCATCGTATCCATCGGTTATGTTGTATACTTTCACTGGTACTCAGATTGGCCACAAGATGTTGCTTTCGAAAAAGAAGTAGCGGAACACGAAACTAAGTTTCCAACAAAACAAGTTGTTGTAGCAAATCCAGAAGATGGTTCCAACCCATACCGGGATGATGCTGTTGCAATTAAAGAAGGTGAAAGCACTTACAAACAAATTTGCTCAGCTTGTCATGGCCCAACAGCAGAAGGTGCAGTAGGACCAAGTTTGGTTGATAAAGATTGGATTCATGGAAATACTGATAAAGAAGTATTTAATAACATCATGAAAGGAATTGGACCAGATAGACAAAAACTCAACCGAGGTGGTATGCCAGCTTGGGAAGGTTTAGGTGCTGAGAAAGTATATGCTGTTATGGCATGGCTTGCGACAAAGAATAGTAGTTTGGTAAAGGCAAAATAAAGATGATCATATCAAGACCCCAATCAGGAAAAGTAAGGACACGTAGAAATATCGTTATGAGTTTTCTCGTGGGATTATTTTTAGTCGCACCTTGGGTGGTGTTACCAGAAGGTAGCCCTCTCATCCGACTTGACATTCCCAAAAGGATGTTTCACTTGTTTGGTGGTCTTTTTATCCCGCAAGAAGGACTGATTTTATGGTTTTTCCTTCTGACTATGGGATTATCACTTTTCTTTTTTACATCCGTCATTGGACGTGTCTGGTGCGGATGGGGTTGCCCCCAAACCATTTATACCGACTTATTCGATCGAATTGGTCGGTTTGTTTTAGATTCTAAATATGGGAAAAAAGACGCATCCATTCTGGGAAAATACACTGTGTATTTTTTATGGATCATAGTTTCCTTTATTGCTTCTTTTCACTGGATTGGTTATTTTGTTAGCCCCTATGAAATGTTAGCTGATTATAAAAGTTTCGCTGCTTTCTCAGAAACTTATTTTTATTTTACCTTATTTTTTACTGCAGCAATGTTCATTGATATCGGCTTTATCAGAGAACAATTTTGTCGTTATGCTTGCCCTTATGCAAGATTCCAAACCCTTCTCATGGATGAACATTCTTGGAATGTAACATATGATTTCAAACGTGGGGAACCACGCCGTGATGGCAAAACCAAAATAGGAGACTGCATTGCTTGTAATATGTGTGTGGTCGTCTGCCCAACAGGAATTGATATCCGTG
This sequence comes from Leptospira levettii, assembly GCF_002812085.1. Taxonomy (NCBI): domain Bacteria; kingdom Pseudomonadati; phylum Spirochaetota; class Leptospiria; order Leptospirales; family Leptospiraceae; genus Leptospira; species Leptospira levettii. The sequence continues at coordinate 52,241 of NZ_NPDM01000005.1, read as the reverse complement.
ATGGCCTACAAGTAGGTTGTGTTGCTTGCGGAAAATGTGTGGATGCATGTACATCCATCATGGCAAAAGAAAACAAAAAAACTTTAATCGGTTATTTTTCCCTTAAACAAATTGAAACTGGCGATAAAATCAAATGGGTTCGACCACGGACAGTGGTGTATGCGATTCTATTATCAGTGGTTCTAGTTGGGGCAAGTATCCAACTTCTCACAAGAATTCCAATGTCCATGATTGCCGCCTCCAATAAATCAATGCCGCCTATTCTCATTCCTGACAATAAAATTAGAGCCTTCGTAGCACTCAGAATTCAGAATATTGCACCAGTCGAAAAAGAATTCCAACTCACAGCTTTTGATACAAGGCATGGGAAACAAATCCTCATTCGCTCAGGTGAAGAAAATAATCAATTCACTTTAGGTTCAGGAGAAATTAAAAGTATTTCTGTTGTATTGGAGACACAAACCCTCTCCGAACAGGAATTAAACGAAGGTTATTTACCTGGTTCCATCGTTTTAAGAAATACACAAGATCCAGATGAGAAATTAGAGAAAAAACTGTCACTCTCTTTACCAAGGAAATAATTATGTTCAAAGATTTACACCCTAGTTTACGCAATGCAATGTATGTGGTTTTGTTTAGTTTTACTGGCCTTGTGGCCGCAACATTTTATACGATACGACTTACATACAAACATTTTGAACCAGTTATGGACAAAAACTATTATGAAATCGGTTTGAATTATGAAAAAGCAATCGAGAATCAAAAAGAACTGATCAAACAAGGATACAAATTATCCACCAATTGGGACAAAACTACAATTCTACCTCTAGGGGAGTTAGACTTAACAGTCACTTTAAATCAAAACGAATCATTTGTGAAAGCAGATTCAATGTATGTCATACTGGAACGAAATGCAACTACCAAAAATACAACTCGATATGATTTAAAACCATCAGATCTAAATTTTATAGGGAAAATTCCGTTAAAAGAATCGGGCACTTGGAACATGAGACTGATTGCAATCATCAGTGGAAAATCCTTTGAACGAGAAGGTAAAATCACAGTTAAATGAAGGAAACAACATCGCAAAACACAACAACAGAATGTGACCATTGTGGTAATACCATTCGTTTGGTTCGGATTGAATCTAAATTGGGAAACGAAATAAAGGTATTCTGTTGTGAAGGTTGTGAAACTGTTTATTCCATCATACATTCCCTAGGTGGCAGTTATTATTATAGCCTTAAAGGAAATACAAAACTCAGTCCTGTTGAAATCGAAGAGAACGAAACAGAGATTGAAAATGAATTGGTATACCAAAAGTTTGTAAGGCCTTCTGGAGAATTTTCGGAAGTTTCGATCCAAATCACAAACATCCATTGTTCTGCTTGTGTTTGGATCAATGAAAAAGTTTTGAATGAAGAAGAAGGGATCCTATCTGCTCAAATCAATTTTGCTTCAGGCCGTGCAAGAATCCGATTTGATAAATCTAAGATAAAAATTTCACGTATCCTTTCTTTGATTCGTGCAATTGGATATAAACCGATTTTATTCTCTCCTACCGAAGGAAATTTACAAAAGTCAAAACAACTTAAGAATTTATTACTTAGAATTGGTGTGGCAGGTTTTTGTTTTGGGAATATCATGATTCTCAGTGTTGCATTGTACTCTGGATACTTCACTGGAATTGATCTCAATCTCAAACGTATGTTTCATTATGCCTCTTGGGTTTTTGCGACCCCTGCTTATTTGTATTCTGGGTTTCCTTTTATGTCTGGTTTTTTAACAAGCATTAGAAGGCGAACTCTCTCTATGGATTTCCTATTATTTTTAGGAATTTCGATGGCATATTTTTATTCTGTCTTTGTCACATTAACCGACAAAGGAGAAGTGTATTTTGATTCCGTAGCGATGATTTATTTCTTTATTTTAATAGGGAAATACTTTGAAGAAAAGGCAAGAGTATTTGCTTCCGATAAATTAGAATCCATCCTTTGTAAACTTCCAGAAACTTCACTTCGTATCAGCGAAAATGCAGAAACAACAATCCCAAGTAGCGAAATTAAGTTAGGTGATAAAATCCAAGTGGCTCCTGGTAAACGAATCCCTGTGGATGCAATTTTATTGTCTAAGGAAACTTATGTTGACGAATCATTTTTAACTGGGGAATCGGTTCCGATTCGAAAACAAACTGGAGATTCCATTCTTGCTGGTTCCCTCACAATGGACAATCCAGCTCTTATCCTTGCCAATTCCGATTACCATGCCTCTACCTTATCTTCATTAAAACTTCGTTTAGAAGAAGCACTTCACTTAAAACCAAAAATCCAAATCCTAACAGAAAGAATTGCATCCTATTTTATTTCTGTCGTTTTCCTATTGGCATTTGTTTGTTTTGGAGTTTGGATGTTTGTCACTCATGGAAATTTAGAACAGAGTTTGGTCACAACGATTTCTGTTCTGATTGTTGCCTGTCCCTGTGCATTAGGGATATCTGTGCCCACTGCCCTCGTCACTAATCATATTTTAAATGCAGAAAAAGGTGTACTTTTAAAAAATCCATCCGTAGTAGAAACTTTAGCAAAGGCAAATACTATCTTCCTTGATAAAACGGGAACTCTCACGGAAGGGAAATTCCTTGTTCGTTTGGTTACCGTTTCAGAGGAACACCTACCATTTGTTTATCGAATCGAAAAGGAAATTAACCATCCCTTAGCAAAATCACTCGTTAAGTATCTTTCTCCCTACCATTTAGTGAAAGAAAAAGCAAAGGAAATGGAACTGACCCACGTACAGAATATCCCAGGACAAGGTGCTAAAGGAACCATCGTTTGGCTTGGTAAGGAACATTCTGTTCTCATTGGGAACCAAACTCTTTTAAAAGAACAAAACATAAAGATAGATTCCCATACTGATAAAGAAGGATCTGTCATCTACGTTGCCATTGATGGCAAAATGTTAGGGCAATTTGTACTGGCAGACGAAGTGAGACAAGGTGCTCATTCATTTGTGACCTTACTAAAACAAATGATACCAAAAATAGCCATCCTTTCTGGTGATCGTTTCCCAGCGGTAAAATCCATAGCCAATACATTGGGTATCCAACAATTTTATTCAGATCTTTCTCCTGAAGAAAAAGCAAATATCATCCAAGATTCACAAAACAAAGGTAATGTAGTCATTATGGTGGGTGATGGAATCAACGACAGTTTGTCTTTGGCTAGGGCAAATGTATCCATTTCTCATACAGAAGCTGAGGATATGTCACTCGAAAAATCGGATGTCGTACTTACTTCTGGAAATTTAAACGGACTCATTCATTCGCTTCTATCAGCAAAAAAAACAAAAGAAGTCATATTACAAAACATTATCATTTCTTTCTGTTACAATTCGATCATGTTACCACTTGCTATGTTTGGTATGATGTTACCCGTAATCTGTGCCGTATTTATGGCTTGTTCTAGTTTGACAGTTCTCATTAATTCATTATCAATACGCATAAGGATCCCCAAATGGAAGCCCTCTATTTAACAATTCCCATGGCAATGTGTATTGCTGGTTTCTTTTTATATGTTTTTGTTTTGGCATTCCGAAAAGGACAATTCGAAGACATTGAGTCACCCAAATATAGAATGTTTTTTGAAGAAGAGTACCCTGTTCAATCAAAAGAGAAACCTTCTTTAACAAAAGCAGAAGACAAAAAAAATGGACCAACTGACAAACCTTAGCTTTTTTGCTTCTATTATTTTATATGGTTTACTCAGTAGTTTTCACTGTGCATTGATGTGTGGACCTTTTATTTCTCTTCTGCAAACATCAAATCCATCCAAACAAATCCCTGTGATACTCTATCATTTAGGTCGAATGGTATCATATTCTGCTTTAGGAATCATTTTAGGATTGATAGGTAAAGGAGCAAACGCATTAGGAGAACTCAATTCCATTCAAAGTATTGCAGGAATATTCACGTTTATCCTATTACTCTTTTTTTTGATACGGATGTTTTTCCTTCCTACAAATTCCAAATTTGGAACTTTACCAAAAGGGATTTCTAATGTGTTACAAAAAATCCGTGAAAAAACAAATCTGAATGGTTTAGGGTTTGGAATTGGAATTCTCAGCGCTCTCCTACCCTGTGGTGTCTTATACCCGGCATACGCTGCATCGTTTGCAACAGGAAGTGCAATCACAGGAGGGTTAGTGATGTTTTGTTTTTATCTTGGCACAATCCCAATGCTTACAGGCTTAAGTGTTGTTATGGGGAAAATTCGAAAATACATTCAACCCAAGTGGATTCCAGTTTTTGGTACCGTGATCATACTCACTTCACTTGGGTTTTTACTCTTCCGATTGTTCTTTCATGCACATTCGGAGTCTTGCGATCATTTGATCTAAAAGTTAAGCCCTTCCTCGAAAGTATTTTTCTTTGAAGTGACTAACGACACTTGGATTGATTTTTGTTTCGATCGTACTTCCAATCACTGCAATGAGTTTTTTGGCTAAAACACGGTCATGGTTGGCTAACCATCGGCGGTATTCCATATTCAGACCCGATTCGCCCACAAGGATCACTTCATTTGGTGAATCTAAAGTTTTGGTGATCTCCGCAAAATCCCATTTGTCGGTTTCTTTCAATTTTTCCCAGTACTTTGATTCCATGTGATCTGATTCTAACTTGATCATCTCAATTCGTTTTTTGTTTAGGTAGAGAATGCAAGCGTTCATTTTATATTGTTCCTTGCCAAATTATGACGAAACAATTGAAAAAAATATACCTAATTCTTCAGTAAGATGCCTCCAATTTGTACTGATATTTATCAATGACAAATATCAATCAAAACTCAAACTCACAATCGATTCCGAACTGAGTTCCTCAACCAAATAACTCATGTTACTGATCATTTCATTGGGTTCAATCACCCATTGGTGGAACGTAAACGATACCAAAATGAGAAAACTTAACCCAAATGAGACAACTAGGTTTCGATTCTTACGTTGTGTTCTCACCTTAGTTTCAATTTTACGAACAATACGAGATTCAAAATCAGAATCATTCAATAATTCTTCCCATCTTTTATGATTCTTGGAATTCATTTTTCACTCCTGGTAACGATTTTCGAATCCATTCTTTAGTGCGAAACAATCTAGATTTTACGGTGCCCTCTTTGATGTTGAGTTCGTTTGCAATTTCATCCATTGTTTTGCCTGACAAATACAACCTTACTGTCTTTTGGTAGACTTCTGGGATCTTTAATAAGGTAGATTCAATCCATTCTTGTTTTAATAGGGCATGATTCTCATCTGATTGGAATAAGTTCGATTTGTTTTTTTGTAAATATCGTTTTGCTTTCTCTTCTTCTCGCAAACGTTTTTCGTTCATACGTAAGGACTCATTTTTTGCGATTGTGAAGATCCAAGTAGAAAGTTTAGATCGTCCATCAAATCCACCTTTTTCGAGAGACTTAAAAACTCGAAAGTACACTTCCTGAACTACATCCTCAGTGGCGTCGTCAAAACGATCGATGAGTGTTTCACCGATCGTTTTTAAAACCAAGTATTTGGTTTCTTTGACTACAGATTCGAAGTCAAAATTTGCCATGTTTTACTCTTCAGGTGATTGGTGACGAGATGCAAATTTTTCAACGAGTTCTGCAAATTTTTCCCTTTGTTCTGGTTTTAGAACTGCATGGAACTCAACAAGTTTTGTTTGGAAAAACTTACGCATTTCTTGGTGGCGTGTTTCTCTTTCTACACTCATTTTGTCGAGATACTTGGTATCAATTTTTTCAGAACGAATCTGCGATGCCAATTCTTTGGCCCAAGATTCATGTTTTGGTTTCATCTCCTTGTGTTTGGCGATGAGTTCTGCTTTGATACTTTCTAGTTTTGCTTTCTGAGCATCATCCAGATCTAATTTTGATGTTAGTTTGGATGTCACCCATTCGATTCGTTTTTCAAAGTCTTTGTGTCCACGGCAATTTCCGAAGGCAAACGCCATAACCGATACAAGACCAAGTGTCGTTGTGATTTTGAGAGCTTTTTTAAGAGAGATCATAAAACCTTCCTTTTTTGTTTTGAGAATATGACCCGGAAGATTTTGAATTGGTTCCCTGCTCTAAAAAAAAGAGCAGGGAACCAATAAGCAGTTTTTAGAAACTTGGGAATGGATCTCCAGTGACATATCCATCAGTTTTTAAATCCTGGCAGGAAATAATATTTGTGATCAAAGATCCAAGTACAAACCCTTTAAAACCAGTAATATCATTGATACACTGATCAACATCTGCTTTTATATAATATTTTTCTGATTCAATTTTTGCAATATCGGAAGCGAGTAATGTGATTAGCGAAATCGCAGGTCTTCCAGCAAGTAGAGTAGAATTAACCAAATCTGTTTGGATAGCTGCATCCGTGATTCTACCCGCTACGACAGAACCTTTTTCCCTATCAATTGTTGCACCAAGTGGATTTAAAACCAAACAGTTGGTGAAAGAAAGTGCAATGGCACCTAAAAGCAATTTTTTTAACATATTGAATCCTTTTACGATTGTTTGTTCTCATTTGAAAATCTAGCTTTCGAATATCAAGAAAAAACTATTTGAATTGATAATTTAACAGCTATCAATCGCCAACAATGAATGTTGTTAGATACCACTGCCCATTCTTTTTTTCGAAAAAAGCTCTGTAGTCGAGAGGACTACGGATAAATCGATCACATACAAATCCGGCTTTTCCCTGAGGTGTACAAATCTTTTTCCAATTACAATTACTTTCCTTCTCCAATCGCCTTCCATCCAAATCATCAGCTTCGGACTTCACAATTTGGTAACTGAGTTGGGCAATCACCTTTGATTCTTTTGATGCATCCTCTCTTACATTTACGTTTTTTCCAATGATGAGGTAATGCGAAAAGGGATCATAATCACTTGGGAATGTTTCAAAAAAATAAGGAGCAACCATTTGGCCTTCTGCATTTTGACGCAAACCCAATTGGATTGTATCGTTCATTAAATTCCAAAAATCAGAATCATTTGGCTTTTCTGTCAGTTGGAATGATTTTAAAAATTCTTTTTTGCCAGTTTCTGGACCAAATGTAAAATGAATGTCTTTGTCCAAAAAAGATTCTAAGGATTTTCGATCTTTTGATTTTAAGGTTTTTAAAAATTTGACTTTGAATTCCGAAAAACTTTTGTCTTTCGATGAATGGTCGATAGGTGACAAAACTTTTGTAACAAAAGGTTCACATGGCAGAAGGACCATAGGAAAAAGGAAAAAACAGAAAATGGGAATGTACTTCAACATATACTTGGCAATAAATTTACTAGATTGAGACGAAGAATCAATTCTTTTTCGTAACAGATTGGTAGGAATTACATTGTTTGGAAAGACCCAAATTGTCACGGATTTCTTCTAATGTACGTTTTTTGCGTTTTAACTCACACACTTTCAAAAACAATTCTTGGTATTCTTTATCCAATTTTTCGCCTTCTTCATCTTCTTCTGTGAGAACAAGTTTAGCAATCTCAGGACAACTACGTTCTGAATCAGGTAAAAGTTGAAATATCGTTTTGATTGTTTCTTCTTTTTGTTTGCAGGTTACTTCCAGATTTGTCTTTTCAATACCAAATAAAAAGATCGTAGAAAATGGAAGGCTAAAGTAAATAAATAGGAATGTGAATTTCTTCATGCAGAACATAAATCTTCTTCCCATTTCTTTTTGGTCTAGTATCTTTCGTTCTCAACTGGAGAAATTCTGAAATGACAGAAACAAATTTTCGGATGGAACATGATCTACTTGGTGAACGAGAAATTCCTAAGGATGTTTATTGGGGGATCCACACATTAAGGGCCCTTGAAAATTATCCCATCACGGGGAAGTCCATTGGTACGTATCCTGATTTGGTATGTGCCCTTGCCCATATCAAAAAAGCCTCTGCTCTAGCAAATTTGCAATTAGGACTACTCCCTTCCGAAAAATCAAAATGGATCGTGGAAGCTTGTGATCAAATTTTAAACGGCAAATTCCATTCTGAATTTGTAGTGGATGTCATCCAAGGTGGTGCAGGAACTTCCACCAATATGAATGCGAACGAAGTGATTACAAACATTGCTTTAGAATTAGCAGGCCATCCCAAGGGTGCTTATACCGTGATCCATCCTTTGAATGATGTCAACATGTCACAAAGTACAAATGATGTTTATCCTTCCTCTATCAAATTGGCTGCAGTGTTTTCCATCATCGGGCTGCTTTCTGCTCTCGAGAGTTTACAGGTTTCGTTTCGAAAAAAATCAGATGAATTCAAAGATATATTAAAAATTGGAAGAACACAATTACAAGATGCTGTACCAATGACTTTAGGCCAGGAATTCTCAACTTACGATGTTATGTTAGGTGAGGACATTTCCCGTTTAAAAGAAGCAACATCCCTTATAGGTGAAATTAATTTGGGGGCTACTGCAATCGGCACAGGAATCAATACTGACATTCGTTATTCGAAGATTGTAACCGAAATACTGGCAAAACAAACTGGATTTGATTTAAATGCAGCACCAAATTTGATAGAGGCAACTCAAGATACAGGTGCATTTGTACAATTATCTGGTGTGTTAAAACGGATTGCCACAAAACTTTCAAAGGTATGTAATGATTTACGTTTACTCTCAAGTGGGCCACAAGGTGGCTTTAACGAAATCAATTTGCCGGCAAAGGCTGCCGGTTCTTCCATCATGCCAGGCAAAGTAAATCCCATCATCCCGGAAGTGGTCAATCAAATTGCCTATGAAGTGATTGGGAACGATATCACGATCACAATGGCAGCAGAAGCAGGACAATTACAATTGAATGCATTTGAGCCAATCATTGCCCATAGTTTATTCAAAAGTATTGAGCACCTAACAGCTGGTTGCAAAACTTTGGAAACCAATTGTGTTTCAGGAATCACAGCAAACCGAAAAATTCTTGAATCCAGAGTCAAAACATCAGCAGGCCTTGCGACTGCTCTCAATCCTTACATTGGATATGAAAATGCAACCTTAGTCGCCAAACGAGCTCTTGCCGAAAATCGTTCAGTAGAATCCATAGTCCTTGAACTTGGATTATTAGAAGAACACAAACTAAAAGAAATACTAAGGCCGGATGTTTTGACCTCTCCCCATTCCTTATAAAGAGGGATTCTTTCTTTTTATTGGTTGCTTCTTTTTCAGAAATCGATAGTTTCTGAGAGAAGTTTTCCAGAATCATGAGCCAAATTTCCAAAGTATTTTTGATTGAAGATGATGTTGTAACTACTTTCCTCATCAAAACTCTAATGGAGAAACTATCGTTTGCGTCTGAAATTTTAACTTACCCGAATGGATCCGAGGCGCTCACAGCATTACGATCATCGGAGCAACTTCCCGAACTTTTGTTTTTGGACTTGAATATGCCAGTCATGGATGGTTGGCAGTTTTTAGATACAATCCAAACGATCACACCCATCTCACACATCCCGATTTACATTCTCACTTCTTCCATTGATCCTTCCGACCAATCCAAAAGTTTGTCCTTCCCCAATGTGAAAGGGTACCTTGTGAAACCACTGGGTCCAAAAGACCTACACCAAATCCAAACTTCGAGAATTCAGAAAGAGACATAATTTTTTACTTCAGTTTTCTAAAATCTGACCGAAAGGAATGGTGTGAAACTCACTGATATCCCGTCTGTTTCTTCTGTCTTAGGCAGAATGGAATCTTTGTCCCAAATGGCAAAGAACCCTAGTTCCCTTGTCTCCTTCCCTGATCTGTTAGAAAAGGAATGGAACAAACAAAATGGGGCAAAACAAACGAGTGAGTCAAATCCTGTCTCGAATGATTCCATCAGGCTTCCTTTTCCTGAAACAGCGAAGTCTTTAGGACCTTCTCTCTCACGAGGGCCCAAACAAACTGGGGATCTCATCGGTACCATCGAATCCATAGCAGAAGCACAAGGGATGGATCCAAATTTAGTAAAAGCTATGGTGAAGGCAGAATCTGGGTTTAAAACGAAAGCGGTTTCTCCCAAAGGGGCAATGGGCCTCATGCAACTGATGCCTGAAACGGCAGAAAGTTTGGGTGTAAAAGACCCTTTTGATCCAGAAGAAAACATTACTGGTGGTGTAAAATTCTTAAAAGGTCTGATGAAAGAATTTAAGGATCCAGAAAAGGCAATTGCTGCTTACAATGCAGGTCCTGGTGCTGTGAAACGATACAAAGGCATTCCTCCATATGAAGAAACAAAACAATATGTTTCCAAAGTGAAACGTTTTTATAAAGATTTTAGTTCTTAATCTGAAGTTTTAGTAAAAACTCAAATAACCAAACTTTTTTTGTAATCCTGCCGTATATTCATCAAACGGGCGCTTTGCGGGGATACTTGTCCACGCTTCTTCTATTTTCTTAGAGATAAAACTTAGGTTTTTTTCATTTTTAATTTTATCGAATGTGACTTTTTGGATGAGGACATCGTCTTCACTCAATGGAACAATCCCAATCGACCGATTCGATCTTCGAAACAATCCAGATTTTTGCACCAATTGGATGTCTTGGTTCCAAATCCCTTCTACATATAGGAAGGATTTATCAGGAATTACTGTTTCTTTTAAATATTTTGTTTTGGTACCCGTTTGGAAATACAAAGCAAAGGAAAACTCTTTTGGTAAATAAATAGGATCTGATTTTAGAACAAGTGCTTGTCCAAAAGATTTGGTTAAATTTTTGGTTTGAGTGTCCCAAGGTTCCTTGGCTGTTGAACGTAAATCCTTAAAGATAAAATACACGGATACAAGGATGGAAATACCTAACACAACTGAGGCTGTGATTGTATTCAGTTCCTTTTCTGTTTTTAATAATATATGTCCAATCCCTATGGTCAACATAGGAAGCAAAATCATAAGTGATATTTGGTACCAAGTTTTGAAAAGAAAACTGATCGATTTTTCTCCAAAAAAATTGGAGTAAGAGAAAAAGATAAGTGAGATCAGAAAAAAAGCTAAGTATCCAAGTAGAAATAAAAACGGAACATTTTTTTTCTTATAAAATACTGATGTTTTTTGTGCTGCTTTTCTCGAACCACGAATCCCAGTGAAGATCACAAAGAATGTGAAACCCAAATAGAACATGATAAAACTAGAGAAAAAGGCAAGAAGTGTGAACGTAGGGAAAACCAGTAAGTCTGTCATTTTTTCCAAACGAAATGTCAAAAAAACAAGTAACAAAAATACCAAACAAAGTGTTTCTGTGAAATAAGAAGTCGGGAACCCATAGGAGAATGGTAAAAAGGCAGCAAGATAAACCACAAAATAGTGATTTCGTTTCCATTCTACATTTCTGAGTAATAATAAAAATAGATGTAAAAACAAACTATAAAATAAACCAGCTAACGCAATGAAGGATGGAATGTAATTACTACCAAATATTTTTTTCCAAGTGACTACAAACCAAAATGCAAGAGGTTCTCGGGCAGAAATGAGTCCCCCCTCCTCCGTTGCAGCTTTGGCATTTGCCAAAAATTCCCATTCTGTTTCTGTCGTGGGGAATGGTCTAAAATATGAGAACAACGCATAACCCAAACTTAAGAGTAAGATGCTAAAAATGAATGGAATTGGTGAAAAAGGTTTAGGTTCGCGCATCTTGGAAAAGGCTTAAATTGCCTAGTCCTGTATAAATTTTTAGGTGAAAATATTCCAGAAGATTTTCAATTATACATAGAAATTATAAAACGAGGCAAAGAATGTCCGCCGAAAAAAAAGATTACCTTCTCGTTGACGAGAATGGACAGGGAAAACCTGACAAACCATGGATTTTTAGGACCTATGCAGGGCACACCAACGCAAAAGCCTCCAATGAGTTGTACAGAAAGAACCTTTCTAAAGGCCAAACAGGGCTTTCCATTGCATTTGATCTACCCACTCAATGTGGTTATAGCTCCGACCACGAAGTCTCAAGGCCTGAAATTGGAAAAGTGGGAGTTCCAATCAACTCACTTGAAGATTTCCGCATTTTATTTGACCAGATCCCAATCGAAGAGATGAACACATCGATGACCATCAATGGTACCTCTATGTGGTTACTTTCGCTATATGTAGCCCTTGCGGAAGAACGTGGAGTTCCTCTCGAAAAACTGAATGGAACCACTCAAAATGATCTCATCAAAGAATACCTTGCCCGTGGAACTTATATTTATCCACCAAAAGACTCGATGAAAATCATCGTGGATATGTATGAATACTGTCTGCACAATATTCCAAAGTGGAACCCCTCTAACATCTGTTCTTATCACTTACAAGAAGCAGGTGCAACACCTGTTCAGGAACTTTCTTTTGCTCTCGCAACTGCAATTGCAGTGTTAGATGCCATCAAAGAAAGAAACTGTTTTACTGCAGATGAATTCGAACAGTGTGTAGGAAGGATTTCCTTTTTTGTCAACGCAGGGATTCGTTTTGTAGAAGAGATGTGCAAAATGCGTGCCTTTACAGAAATGTGGGAAGAGATCACAAAAGAACGTTACGGTGTGAAAAATGCAAAGTACCGAGTGTTCCGTTATGGAGTCCAAGTAAACTCATTAGGTCTCACAGAAGAACAACCAGAAAACAATGCTTGGAGAATCCTCATTGAAGCATTGGGTGTGACCTTATCTCGAAATGCAAGATGCCGTGCCTTACAATTACCAGCATGGAACGAGGCACTTTCCCTACCAAGACCTTGGGACCAACAATGGTCACTTCGTTTACAACAAGTTTTGGCGTATGAAACAGACCTATTAGAATATCCTGATATCTTTGAAGGATCAAAAGTCATTGAATCAAAAGTAAAAGCGCTCAAAGAACAAGCCAAATTGGAAATCCAAAAAATTCTCGATATGGGTGGAGCTCTTGTTGCCATCGAAAACGGTTACATGAAATCACAACTAGTGAAGTCACAAACCGAAAGGCTTTCTAAAATCAATTCCAATGAACTTGTAATCGTGGGTAAAAACAAATGGACTGACGGTATCAAGTCACCACTCATGACTGACTCTGATGGTGGTATTTTCAAAGTTGACCCTAAATCCGCTGAACAAACGCTAGGTGTTCTAGCGGAAGCAAAAACCCGCCGAAATGCAGAACTTGCTAAAAAATCTTTAGAAGAACTCAAACAAGCAGCAAAAGATGGAAAAAATCTTATGCCATATTCCATCGCATGTGCAAAAGCACTTGTGACAACAGGAGAATGGGCAGACGCTCTTCGCGAAGTGTATGGTGAATACAACCCACCAACTGGTGTAGACGGACAAAAACTGTTCCTCTCTGACGATAAAGTAGCAACTGTTCGTGGGAAAGTGGATGCCTTCACAAAAGCCCATGGCCATAGACCAAAGATTGTAGTGGGAAAACCTGGGCTTGATGGCCATTCGAATGGGGCAGAAATGATTGCTGTATCGGCAAAACACAGTGGATTTGATGTGATTTACTCAGGAATACGACTTTCTCCAGAGGAGATTGTACAATCTGCAGTGGAAGAAAATGCAAATGTCATTGGACTTTCCATTCTTTCTGGTTCTCATAAAGAAATCGCAAAACAACTATTTGATGAACTTGCTCATTACAAAGCAAACATCCCAGTTGTGATTGGTGGGATCATCCCTGAATCCGATTTTGAAGAACTGAAAAAAATGGGAATCCGAGAAATCTTTACCCCAAAAGATTATGATTTGATGTCGATCATGAACAAAATCATTGATATCATTTCAGTTGAACCAGCCCTCGTTTAAACACGAGTTCCAACTACCTCCACTACACTTCGATGAGAATGTAAGTGGAGGTTTCAGTCCAAATATAACTCGTTTTACAATGGCAAACTCTTTGATGGATTCCACAGAAACACTATCGCAATTGGTTTCAGAAGCACTTCTTGGTGAGAAGTTCCCTATTGCAAAAATTATCTCAAAAATCGAAACAGAAAACAATTTAACATTTCGAGAAAGTTTGTTCAGCGAAATCCAATCTCAAAAACCAAACGCAAAAGATGGTCTTACCATTGGAATCACAGGAACACCTGGTGCTGGCAAATCATCGTTACTCGGAGAACTTTGTCGTTTATTTCTGGAATTTGCACCCGATAAAAAAATGGCAATCGTGGCAATTGACCCCTCTTCCAATATCAGTGGTGGTTCCATTCTTGGAGACCGTACAAGAGTCACTCTTCCCAGAAGGGACACCAGGATTTATTTTCGTTCTCAACCTTCCCAACTTGAATTAGGTGGCCTCAATCCATATACCTATCATGTAATCCGCTTTTTAAGAAAGATTTTTGATTATGTATTCATTGAAACAGTTGGGATTGGACAAAACGAAATTTCAGTATCACTCATTTCCGATATTTCTTTTCTTGTGATGCAACCCTTGGGTGGCGACCAAGTACAGTTTATGAAATCTGGGATTATGGAAGTTCCAGAAGCTTTCATCATCAACAAATGTGATGAAGAGTCCTTAGCAAATTCAAGTTATTATATGTTAGAGTCAACACTTGAATTTATCAAAGACATTCTCCCTGACCAGTCACTTCCGCCTATTTTTAAAACATCCGTTGTCAAAAAGAAAGGGATCGAAGAACTATTAAATTTTATTCTCACATATCCGAAACGGAAAGATAAAAATATAGAAACCATAACGCAACTTATGCAGTGGATTCGAAATGAATATGGTCGATTTGGAATTGGAATTTGGAAAAAAATTGAATCTAACACATGGAATCAAGCTGTACGGCTCAATCCCTTAGGCGGAATCCATAAGATCAATTATGAATCAGAAGAAACAAAATTTCTCTCTCTCATTCGAAACAATATAGTTCAAAATAATAATAATTAATTCTTAGATTCTTTTTTGAGAACACTTAAAAACACTGCTGGGATTGGACAAGGTTTGCGTTCCGAATAATCAAAAAAGACAATTGCAGTTTTAGCACGGGCAATTTCTTTTCCATCCTTATGTGTGATCACATACAACATATCCAATGATTTTGTTGAAATTTGATCTACATACAATTGTATATTTAGATCATCTGGAAAAAAAGCTTCTGATTTATAAACAATAGCCACGTCAGAAACAACTATCCCCTTGCCTTCTACATCGATCTCAGTCCACCCATGGGAATGGAAAAATCTTGCTCTACATTCATGTGTTAGGGTCAAAATTGCATCATGTGCCAAATGGCCGGCAAAATTGATATCTGATATTCGAACTGATAAGGATGTTTCAAATATTTTATGATTTGGAATATCGATTTTTATTCTTGGCACTTAATCAACAAACCACTGATAACGTTCATCAACTTTTTTGGATTCTTCTTTCAAGCGTTCCGCACTCCACCCAAGTAACTTAGCTATTTTTTTATCTAAACGAGTTCGTTCCGAAGTTTCTAATTTCCCCACTGTTCCAACACCAGACCTTCTGAAATAAAAATCCGTCAAATGATGTATGTCTTCATTTAAAACAATGTATTCAACTTCATCTTCAAAATATTGCTCACCATTAGGAATTCGATATGTATCCAAACCTTTTAATGATAATATTTTCCAAGTTAAACTTCCATATCGCCTAACTAAAGTATCAATTTTGTTACCAGGAACGTGTGGGAACTTAAACTGAATTTCCGTCACTAATTCTTTTAAATTTTGGTATCTACCACCGAGTAATGGAGTGAACTTTGTGACACAAGAAACAAGTTTCCCTTTTGTATATGTATCAATTGCATTCACCAAACTTTCTGCAACGGCTCTACTTGTTGTGTATTTACCACCCAATGCTGAAAAAAAGCCAGGGAACCCTTCTTTTTCATAATGGAAAATTTCTGATTTCCTTGATGCAGAGTATGTTCCTTCTGTACTTCCTGGATCTTCGACAAGTGGTCTTAAGCCACCGTAATAATAATCGACATCTTTTAATGTTAATTTTGCAAAACCAAAACTAAAATTTACTTCATCAATCAAATCAACAAGTTCAGATTGTTTGACTTTAAATTTGTCTGGGTCATCCTCATAAGCTGTATCAGTGGTTCCAATGATTGTTTTTCCACGCCATGGGATCACAAATAAATGTGAACCGTCTCGTTTTGACAATACAACACATTCATTCCCACAAATATTGCGAACAACTGCATGTATCCCTTTGGATCGTACTAATTTTTTTTCAGCTGAGATCCCTGCCATAGCTTCGATTAAATCCGCCCAAGGTCCTGCAGAATTGACAACTACCTTAGCAGATACTAAATACTTTTTGCCCGTGATTTCATCAGTCAATCCAACCGTATAACCACCGCTATTTTGTTTTTTTAAAGCAGAAACAGATAAATAATTAAAGGCATGTGCCCCTTTTTCTTTTGCTGAAATTATAAATTCGGTTGTATGTTTCTCTGGATTTGGGTTTGCATAGTCGTAGTATTGGAAACTTCCTTTGAGTGATTTTCTACCAAGACCCATCACCTTATATATTGTTTCCGCTGCTGAATTCCATCTGTACTTGGGAAGTTGAACATCTGGGTCAATTTCTTTGTTCCTATCAAAAGATAATAAATTGTATAACTCCATTCCTAGTAATAACTGAATCCTTTGAAAGAGAGATCGTATTGGAATGATAAAACCCATTGGACGAACTGCATGCGGAGTGATTTTTGCTAAATACCTTCTTTCCGATAAAGATTCACGCACAAGCCCTAGTTCAAAATTTTTTAAATAACGAAGCCCGCCGTGGATTAGTTTGGAAGTTGCTTGGCTTGTACCAGATGCATAATCATTTTTTTCCACAAGAAGGCAATTATACCCTCTAAGTGTTGCATCCCATAAAACATTGGCACCCGTTATTCCACCTCCGATGACAAGAATATCGTATTCTTTTTTTAAATGGTCTAATCTCGAATTTTCTTGTTTGGTGCTATTTTTCATAATTTTAACATTTGATCGGTAATACTTTGGGAAGAACTTTAAACTGAGCAGGAAGTTGCCCCATATTTTCTCCATCTACATCAATAAAAACATCTTCTTCGGACTCTGCTGTCAGTTCAGTAATTTGTTTCGAAATCACTTTTGCATCATCAGATAATTTCCCTTGGTAAAGATTTCCAAATTTTCGAAGTGTTTCAAAAACTGATACGTCTTGGATTGCTAATAAATCCATTTTTCCATCATCTAATTTTGCTTTCGGAGCAAACCACATTCCTCCTCCAGCAAATTCGCCATTCGCACAAACAATTAACCTACATTTATTTGTAATTTTCTCAAATTTGGAAAGTGTGAGTGTGATTTTTTTATTTGTATAGGAAAACAAACAAACTACGGTATAAAAAAGAAATACACCTTTTCCCCCTATAAACCTACCAAGTTTTGATTGGTTTACCCGATATACAACTTCTCCTCCCATTCCAAAATCAGCCAAGTTCAAACATAAATATTTGCCTTTGGATTTATCGGCTTTTGTGTATGTAACATCGATTAAGTCAATATGTCTTTCAACACCATTTAACACTTGTTCCAATGCTTTTACTGGGTTTTTAGGAACTTTTACTGTTTTGATAAAATCATTGCCCCGGCCAGCAGGGATTGGACTAAATACAACATTCTTATTGATCAATTTTCCATTTTCAAAAAGTCCATTGATGATATTAGAGAATGTACCATCTCCTCCAATACCTAAAATCCAATGATACCCTTGTTTTACAGATTCTTTTGCAATATCTTTTGCAGCTTTTTCTTTGGTGGTCGCTTCATAGGAATATGAGATCCCTTTTTGGATGAGAATAGGTTCAATTTTTTGCCAAACTTTTGCAGAAAGGCCTCCACCCGAAACTGGATTTAAAATTACCTTTATCTTTCTCATCATGTTTCTCCTTTGTTGCCACCTGAAAATAATCCAAAAAATAAAACATGTTCTATCGTTTCTAAATAAGCTTTTTCACTTTTGATTTCATTTTGAAAATGCCCATCAAGAATCACTTCTACTGCACCACGGATCATGCCCCATGCAACTGCAACATTTGGATAAGTTCCACGTGAGTTAATGAGATTTTCATTCTTTGCTTGTTTGTAAATTTTTTCTAATAAAGAAAGCCGATTTGATCTTTCATCCGTGAGCATTTTTCTCATATCTTCAGAAACATTATCAATGTTTAGATTAACGCCACATTGTTTTGCAACGAGGTACATATGTTTATCACCTAAACAATGATCTATGTAAGCTCGAATAGCACGCCTAGACATATCAATTGCAGTTTTTTCTTCGAAAGCTTTTTCAAGTCTTTCCCGCAGACGAACATAATCTTCATATTGAATACGAGCCATCAAATCATCTTTACTTTTAAAGTGTAGATAAATTGTCCCTCGTCCAATTTCTAAATGTTTTGCGATATCATCCATCTTCACAAGAGATGGATGTTTTGTTCGAAAAAGTTCAATCGCGCAATTTAGAATGTCCGTTTCTCTTTGTGCAAATTCTCTTTTTTTCCTTTCAGAAACACCCATTATTTTAATCCTAACAATCCACCTGGATTCATAATTCCCTTTGGATCAAAAGTTTTTTTGAGAGAAGAAAGGATACGAAGCCCTTCTTTCCCTACTTCTTTTTCCATCCAAGGAGATAACATTCTTCCGATCCCATGATGATGTGAAAGTGATCCACCATTTTCATGGATACTATCGATAATTCCCTTATGAAATTTTACAAAAGAGGAAACTTCATTTTGTTTGTCCATAGGGCTTATAAAAATGAAGTATAAATTTGCTCCATTTTCATAAGCATGGGATATATGAACCATACAAGATGTATTTTCAAAACTTTTGATATAGGCTCTTGTGTTTTCCCATAAGGTATGAAGATTGGACCAGCTAACCGCCGTTTCTAGCGTATCAATCCGAATTCCTTCATCCATTAAATAATCACGCAAGTAGGCACTAGAATACCTTTGGTGTAACCATTTGTTAACAGGTGATTCTCCAGTGGAAAACCCACCTTTTGATTTTGCTATTTTTTTGATTTTCTTTAAAACTTCTTTTGTATAAGAAGGTTCTCCATCAATAATGATATGCATAAGGGACCTTTGCATTGGTTTGTATCCAATGAACCTGAGAAATAGATCCTCTTTGCCTCCATGTAATCCACTCATATGAAAAGAAATATCAGTTTCTTCTGGATCTTGGATTCGGAAAAAATGTGGTTTCCCAAATCCTCCTTGCATCACTTCACGCATTGTCTCAACTGCACTTTCAAAATTTTTGAAAATAAAAGATCCTTTTGCGGAATTTTGAGCATGGTATTTGCGAATTTTTAAAGTAGCTTTTGTGATAACACCAAAACTTCCTTCCGTTCCGAGAAACAAACGAAACATATCTGGACCAATGGAAGCTGCAGGATAAGCTTTCGATTCAAATTTACCTGAAGGAGTAATGGCTGTTAATCCAAGAAGAATATCTTCTATCTTACCATACCCTGTGGATGCTTGCCCTGCTCCTTTTGCAGCAATCCAACCACCCACTGTTGAAAATTCAAATGATTGTGGGAAATGGCCACAGGTATACCCTCTGTCATTTAAATGTTTCTCTAATTCTGGTCCATACACACCAGCTTCAACAGTTACTGTTGAATCAATCGCATTAAATTCAATGATACGATTAAGTCGAGATAAATCAAGGGAGATTCCCCCTTTGGGAGCTTGTAAAGCTTTTGTGACAGTGGATCCCGCACCAAAAGGAATAACCGGAATTTTATTTGCATTCGCAAGAGCGAGAATCTCTTCAATTTCCTTTTCATTTTTAGGAGAGACCACTACATCAACAACATCCGAAACTTCGCCAAACCGAGCTTTATAAATTTCGGTATAAAACTTTCCTATTGAATGTTTAGCGCGGCTTACATCGTCGAGCGTAACATTCGAATTCCCTACGATTTTTTTCAGTTTTGAAATCACTGCAGGAGTTAACTTAGATTTCTTTAATGGTTTTAAAGGAAGTTCACCTTTAGGAAGATTAGATTTAAATTCTTTTGAAACTGGGAATTGTTGATTTAAAAAATCCAATGTATGTGAGGGAAGTTTTTCTTCCACTTCTTGTGATCCCCATTTATAGATGTTTCGAGTTTGCATAGAAGATACCATAAATCCTTATTTGCTCCAAATTTTGAACCAAATTCATAAATTGACAATCAAAAAACTTTTTTGTTCGCTTTATTTAACCGCGTAACTCTTTAAAATACTCAGCTCGAACAGATGTTAAAAATTCAATTGATAATGTGATTCCAAATAATAATGATAAAGTTTCTCTTAAAACTTCATCCAAATCAAATCCGGTTAACAACCATTCAATGAGTTCAAAACAAATATCTAATGCTGGTAACGAATTTGAAGGAGTATTACCTTTTGCAATCGCTATTAGTAATTTAGGAATTTCATTCGTTTGATTGTTTGTTATTAAATTCCTGATTTCAGTGGGATATGAAACCATTAACTTTTGTTTGATTGCGTTTGGAGTAAAGACTAACTGATCTTCTCTTAAATCCAAAGCCATGAGTAGATGGTCTTTTAAATTTTTTTCAGAGTGATGGCTATCTTGCCAAACAAGTAGAGTTTTTTCCCCTACGAGAGAGTCTTCAAACGGTGAGAATGGATATGGTTTTTTTTCCATAAAATTCCCAGGTAGGTTTCCACCTGGGAGAATTGATGACTTTATTTTTTAGGTGGGACAACCGCGTCTTTACAAGTTTTAGAAAGTGTGAATTTCACAACTGTTTTTGCAGGGATAACAATCGCTTCACCAGTTGCAGGGTTTCTACCTTTTCTTTTTGGACGATTACGTTTAACAAGTTTACCTAGACCAGGAATGACAAATGCACCATTCTTCTTAGTTTCTTTGTAAGCGAGTTCAACGAAAGAGTCCAAAAATGCTGCTACATTTTTTTTGGTCATTCCAGTTGTTTCAGCAAGTTCGCTGAGCATTTCGGACTTTTTCATTGGGGTAGGAGTTGTTGCCATACTTTGATTTTCCTCTAAACCATTTAACGGTTACACATTATTTACAAAACTACCTGTTTTGGTACAAGATTAAAATCATTTTGGATACAATTTTTCTTAAAATTCCCTAAGAAAATCGTAGTTTTTGTAAAAAAACCTTTATTTTCCTAAGGAAAATGGGAATTTCTTCCAAAACTCATGACTTCCATCAAATACAAGAAGATCGTTGTCGTTTTCAAACGAACCAAATATGAGTTGGATTTGGAAACTTATGGTTCCATCCAAGCCTATAAGGAAGTCACAAAACAAAATCCAGATGTATTCCAACGCACATATGAATCCCACGAAAGGCAAATTCGTTCCCGCGAATATCTAAAAACACATGTATTTCCTAAGGCAGATTTTGTTTTCCGGGAACACTTTGACCCTGATTCGGGATCGAATTATGATTTAGTAGTCGCACATGGTGGTGATAATCATTTCACATATGTTGCTCATTTGGTCGGCAATTCACATTTGATTGGATGTAATTCGGATCCAGATTCTTCAGTGGGTGCACTCCTTGGGTTTACGGCAGAAGAACTTGGTGAAGCCGTAAAACATAATTTTAAACAAACAAAAGTAGAGTCTTGGTCACTATTAGAAACGGAAATTGTGTACCCAAATGGTACAAAACTTAAAACCGTTCCAGCTGTTTGTGAACTTTCCATCCGAAACAATAGCCCAGATCTAACTTCAAGGTTTTGGATCTCCTATTTGGACAAAAAGGAAGAACAAAAATGTTCTGGATTACTTGTTTACACGGGTGCAGGATCAACAGGTTGGATCAGTTCCTGTTTCCCTAAAAAATTCCCACCATTTTCGAAACATGAGCCATTTTTCCATGTATATTCCAGAGAAATCCGAGTCAAATCACGAGAAACAGAGTTTTCCTTGGCAGATTTTAGGGCTTTGGATCAAGTGGAAGTTATTTCCGAAATGAATGGTGGTTTGGCAGTGGATTCTCTCACAGAGAGACACTACCCTTTTCCACCGTATGCAAAAGCGGTAATCAAATTATCGCCTGAGAAATTATTTGTAGTTGTTCCACTAAAGAGAGGGGAATCCATGCAGGACTTACCATACGAAATCGAACAAAAGCGCATCAATGGAACTGTCATTGTTCAAATTAAAGGACGGATGGAATCTGGTCCGTTAGACCGAATCACTCAAACCATACTTGATGAAATGGTGGGAGCCGATAGAAAACATTTGATATTAGATTTTTCTGAATTACGTTACATTTCTAGTTTAGGAATACGAATGATATTAGATGTCAAAATGAACTTACAAAAACGAAACAAGGAAATGGCTCTCGTTGGTGTAACAAGTTCCATTTTACAAGTGTTTCATCTTTTAGGTTTATCAAATGCATTCCAGTTTTTTTCTGATCGAGAAGATGCTTTGAAGTCTTTTGAGGAGCCATCTAAGTCCTAGATGACTCCACGAATTTCCGTTTGGATCTCCAATTCGGTTTTCGTTTCCTTTTTCGTGATTTCTATATTCTATTCCCTCATTTATTACGAAAACTCCTTCTTAAAAGAGGAGTCTACTTCACTCATCAATGAAAAAAACAGAAGTTTTGCGAGAGTGCAAGAATTGTCTCGAATCAAAAATCAATTCCCAATCGCTTACCAATGCCATTATAATTTCGGTTTATCTGATGGATCTTTGTATGAATCTACCGAAAGAATCCCTTATTCCATTTACAAAAGGTTAAGGTTAGGTGATTCAATTGAAATTTACAAAAAGGAATTGAGGATTTTAGGAAAACCTACTGCAATTTCGAGAATTATGGGGAATGAAGAGCCACTCCCCCTTTTAGAGAACTTAGAAAAATATTTTAAATTTAGTTTTTACTATTTCCTTGCTTTAACAGCTGTTTTTTTAACTATTAGGGTTTCGGAATTGTTACTTCGAACTTATCCTTCCCGGAAAAAACCAAATGAGACTGACGTGATTGTTGTAAGTAATTCTCAGGATTTACATCAAAAGTAACAAAACACATATATTTATCGTATTTCACAACATACATATATTCCATATAATTGAGATGTGTATTTTGAGTCATAAACCCACGTAACCATTTGCTATCTCGGTATACCCTTTCGTATTGGATGTTAGTTGCATCTATTTTTTTGATTGATTCTGCTGACTCTTTTGAATAATCACGACTCATAATTTCTTTTTTGAGCGTCTTTATCAGGTTATATTCGAGTTTTGCTTTATTAGGTGGTAAATTTTCTGGACGTGTTTTATAGTAGTACTCGAACAACTCTTTGTCTTGGCCTTCTTTGGCATCGTGATTTTCTTGATTCACGTCGGTTGGTGTTGTTTGTGGTTTAGTGTCCTGTGCAGAAATTGAAACAACTGCTAGACTGAACAAAATGGTAAAGAGAAGGCTTTTTTTCGAGAGTTCCATAGTTACTATTATCGGATTTTCTAGGTAAATTTCAAAATAAAATTTTCGGTTTTCAAAAAGAGAAACAAGGTTCAAAACAGTTTTAACATGTCGATTCCGCCACTCATGACATTCCAGGAGGACTTTCTCTCTGGGAAATTGATCACCAAAGAATATGTCCATTTTTCGGAAATCGACTGTCCGGAATTGGACATTTGGATTGGTCGAGTGGTTAGGAGTATTTCCCTGGAATTCCTACATGAGATCTTATTCACCATCCTAAGCGAACTTTTAGTGAATGGTTGTAAGGCCAATGGGAAACGTGTTTTTTTCTCAGAACAAGGGTTAGACTTATGGAATGAAAAAGATTATGCTCGAGGGATAAGTCTTTATAAGGACGAATTTGGACACCATCGTAAACGAGTATTTTCATCATTAGAAAAATCAAATTATTCTATTTCTCTGAGTACGATGTACAAGGAAGATTTTATAGAGTTCCGAGTTTGCAATAATGCCAAAATACTACCAGAAGAAAAAAATCGAATCGTAAGAAGGGTCCAAGCATCAACAAAATACAAAAACATAAATGATGCTTATAGAGAATCCGTAGACAATGAGGAAAGTTCTGGATTAGGCATTGTATTGATTCATATCCTACTTCGTAATTCAGGAATACCAAATCAATTTTTCGAATTGGTAACAGGCGAGGACTATACAGAAGTCATCATTCGTATTCCTAAACAATTGATTCCAAAAGATAGCCAATCACGTATTAAAGACCTTTTGATCCGAGAAGTAAATTCACTTCCTCCTTTGCCTGCTCAAATTAATAAATTGATCATGATTGCAAAGAAAAAGGATGTTACATTCCAAGAAATTGCGACAGAAGCTGAAAAAGACCCGGCAATCTCAGCTGAAATTATCAAAATTGCAAATTCACCATTATTTGGAGTTCATAAATCCATTGTTTCTGTTTTTGAAGGAGTGAAAAGGATAGGTCTAAAAAACCTCGAGTCAATTTTTTTGACCTTGGGAGCTAAAAAAATACTTAACTCTCGTTATGCGAAACAAGTGTTAGTTTGGACACATTCTTTCAAAACTTCTATGTATGTGAAATTTCTCTTGGAAGAAAAGCGAAAACACATCCAACTCTTAGAAACTGCAACTATCGCTGCCCTACTACATGATTTAGGAAGGATGGTTCTACTATCCCTTGATTTAAGCCAAGTGAATCAAATCCGAGTTTTAAGAAGTGACGATAATACGGAAATTTCTGAATGGGTAGAAGAATACACCGTTGGAACAACACATTCAGAAATTGGTTATTTAATTTCTGACAAATGGCATTTCCCCGATGAAATTTTAGATGTAATTCGTTTTCATCACAAACCTTGGCAGTGTAAATCGAGAAATAATATTTTATGCCAAATCATATACTTAGCAGACATCTTGGCAAATATAGGCAAAGGAAAAGGGAATTACTTTACTGTAGAACCAGAAGTTTTGGATTATTTTGAAATTCACTCAGAAAAAGAATTTCGAGAAATGCAAGATCGTTTTAAAGTAAAATTTGAGGAACATAGAGAAGAATACCAAAATCTCTTTATATAAAAATGGATTGGAAATTATTACTTACACTTGAAGAAAAAGATTTAGAAGACCCGAATTTGGCTGACGAACTCAATTTAGTTGGTCATCCAGAATACCCTTTTATCTCAAGTTTACCACCTGAAGAAACATTGGAAATTTTAAAAGAATTTGTCCTAGCGGAAGGTCACAAGGTCAATTTGAAGAATTTACTCAGTTATGCGCCTATATTAGAGATCACTTTGGTCAAAAAAAACTTACCATCTATTTATGGATAGAAGGTTTGAAGCTATACACTTCCCAGATCTTCTTTTAAATCTTTCCCTAATTCAGTACTAAATTCAATTTTCTTAGCAACGGATTTTTCCATACTGCTAATCAACAATTCATTTGTTTTTGCTAATCGATCCGCCATAATGGAAACCATCTTCGCGGCAAATTTCGGATTTTTAACTAGGAAATTTTCTAACTGTTGTTTACTCTCAATCACTGCTAATTCACAGTTTGTAATTGTCCTTGCAGTCGCACTCCTTGGATTGGAACTAAACAAAGCCATTTCTCCAAAAAAATCCCCAGGTTTCATGAGTGCTAATCGAGTTTGACTATTATTAACAGTAAAAAAAATTTCAACGTTCCCTTGCAAAATGATGTACATAGCATTATTCAACTCCCCTTCTTTGAAGATCCTTTGGTTCGGCGGAATGTTGAGTTTGCTCATAAAATGGTGACTCCTATATCTATTTTTGGCTATTTTGGCTAAAATCTGAATTCATTTTCCTTTCCAGCCTGAAATATAAAATGAAAATGTTCGAAAAGGACAAATACACTATGGAATGGGAATTATTAGGGATCATACTAGCCGGGATGTTGGCACTTACATTTTACACCTTTTGCATCCCATTATTATTTCCTGTGCCAATCCAAACAAAAAATAGCAGAGAATCACGTTTTGATGTACTGCGAGGGTTTGCAATGATAGGTATTGTGATGATTCATATCCATTCTTACTTTCAGTTTTTTCATCCTGCTGATACATTTATCATTCACAATACTTTGATGTTATCAAATTTTGCACGATTTTCAGTTCCAATATTTATCCTAACATCAGCTATTTTTCTAAAAATAAAGGAAGGTTATTGGATATCAAAATTTAAGCACCTTGTACTTCCATATACGATTTTCTCAATTCTTGGATATTGGATTAAATACAATCATTATACTCTGAATGAATTTCTTATCTTTTATGTTTTAGGAAAAGTATTCACTCCCTTTTATTTTGTGCCTTTGTTATTACAATTTTACCTTTTATTCTATATTTTAAATCCAATCATGAAGGCAGGAAGTGGCAGGAATATAATCCTCTTGGCTTCTTTCTTAATCAATGTGATCTCAAATTTAGGATTTTTTGATACTTATTTGCCATCCGAATATCATTCAATTTCAATCTTCAATTATATTTTTTTCTTTGTATTAGGAATTAACATCGGGAAAACAAATCAATCTAGCTCTGATATCAATCAGAACTCAAAATTTATATTATCAATTTATTTTGTTTTATCCTTAATTTTGATCCTAATTTTTAGTCATTTATTCGGTTCAGACTTAAAAAATCACCACACAATATATCCGGTTCTTTTTCTGTTATTTATTTGGCAATTCTTGAATGATTTCAATGGAAAAGTTTCCAAGGTCCTTAGTTACATAGGGAATCAAAGTTTATTTATCTTCCTACTACATCCATTTATCATTCATTTTATGCACAGTGTAGATCCGTATACGTTTGCAGGCCCATTTTTTGGTTATCTATTTACACTTATACTCAATGTTGGAATTCCAATATTAATATCGATTATAATCCAAAAGGGTAAGTTTTTATATCAATCACACCGCTTGACCTAATGCTTGTAAACGCTTTTGCATATTCTACTAACACATTCAATACATAGTTTAGTCTACCGCGGATATATGTATCTTCTTTTGATTCCGGTGTGTCTGAATTTAGAAGTGTTTCTACATGTCTTACAATAACATGGTCTGGTATATAAACAATTCTTGTGTTTTTATAACTAGACATTCTCAGCTCGGCATTTGGGTAACTTCCACCCATTCCACTTGATACTGTTATAATTAGTCCTGGTTTATGAGAAATGTCTCCACCAGATAGATATAGAAAAAAGTTTTTCATCGCCGGACTTGCCATACCAGCATATTCTGGAGTAATAAATACATATGCATCGGATTCAGACAATCCCTGGTTGTATTCGTTCCAAAATTTTTTTATCTCCGAATCTTTTTCCCACATTCCAGGCTCCCAAATAGGTAATGGTGAAGTACCTAAGTCTAGAATATGAATTTCAATACCTTTATCTTTTAATATTGATGCTAAATAATTTGTTACTTTTAATGATTGTGAATTTTTTCTATGACTTCCGCTTACTAACGTAATCCTCATTTATGTCCTCCTCCTCCTTGGTTTTTATTTCCCTTATAATGGGATTTCTTTTTATTTTTCCATTTTCTATTATTGTGTCCGCTTGGTTTCGATTCACCCTTGTCCTCATTTTTTCTTTGGTGGTGATTTTGCTTTTTTTCAGAAAAATTTCGTTCTTTTTTGTTCTCTCTATCTTTTACAAATCTAAGTTTTTCATCACCAAACAACTGTATGTATCCGAATAAAAAAGAAGAGAGAATCCCATGAATTTTCTCCCATTGTTTTTTATCAAGTTCACCAAAAACAGGATGATCAGCAAAGGGCCCAGAGTGTAATTTAAAAGCAGTTAAAGATGTTTTTAATCTTAATTGTGCAGATTCAGGATCACCTAAATCTCTAGGTGGGAAACCGGGGATTTGATTTGCCTTTGTATAATGGCCAGTTGATATTAGTTTTGCGAATTTGTATTTACCTAAAAGCTTATTTACAGTTGTTCTTTTGGTAGTATAACCAACTCCTTGAATCGATAATTCAATGGACTCAGCCAAAAAATCAAAAATCTGAGATAATGTAACGTCTGATTTTTGTTTTTTTTCGCAAGTGATTATAATTGATAATTCTTTTTCGATATCATCTATTGTTTTTAATTTTAAAGTTGATTTCATTTTTCCTCTATTCACTGATACCGTATTTTTTTTTGAGCGAGTTTAATTCCTTTAAAAAACTCTCGCGTAATTTACTATTTAGTTTTCCGACATTAATACTAATTTTAGTTTGCGATAAACCAACGCGGGGTGAAATGATTTCACCCCCTCTATTTTCTTTTCTTTTAAGTAAATCTTCTAAATTTTTGACTGACAAAGGTTTGCCACTAATGATCAGTTCCATTACTGATTTCTGATCTAATCTCGCTATACTGCTAAGTTGTTTAACATACCTTTCACTGTAACCCAAAAGAATTGAAACTTCATCGGCAGTTTTTTTCTTTTCTTTCCTTAGATATTGGATTGCTTTACCTACTTCCCAGGGATTTAAATTTTTTCGTTTCTCATTTTCTGCTAATGACATTTCATAACAAACATCTTCGTTTGCATCTGTAATAATGGCTGGAATTTCTTTCCATCCAAGCTTTAATGCTGCTCTGTATCTACGTTCACCCGCAACAATTAAATACTTTCCTTTTTCTTTTCGAACCAATATAGGCTCAATCAAACCTAGTCGTTCCATTGAAGGGAGTAAATCAGAAGTATCTTCTCTACCAATAAGACGAGGTTGTGTTGGATTTGGGAATATTTGGCTTAACTCAAGATGAGAAGGATTCTTTTTTTTCTCAGAATAAGCAGAAATTAAATCTAATGCTTGGAATTCAGTTTTTTTGGACATTAATTTTATCTTTCACCTCAGTTGCCAATTCTCGGAAATTTTTCATAGTAGCTAAGTCGATTTTTGATAAAAAACTCATCTTAGCTTGAGCTTGTGGAATGGATTCACGTCTTTGTATAACAGTCTCAAATACAGGGAAATATTTTTTAACACCTTCAGCCAAACCTGCCAAAGCTTTTTGTCCTTCAAATTGATTTAAAACAGCTCCTAATAATTTTAATCGTTGGTTAGCTTTTCTTTGAATTTTTTGGATCGTCTCGTACAAATCTCGAATCCCTTGCAAACTAAATGCCCTAGTTTGAATTGGAACAAGAATATAATCTGCGCATATCAATGCATTTTCTAAAATTAATCCTAACGAAGGCGGACAATCAATGATGATATATTCATAATTTGATCTTAATGGTAAAATTGCCTCTTTTAATAATTCGAAGTCATCTCTCTCATAAGGAGTCGTCAGATTTGCAAGTTCCAATGTAGAAGGCAATAAATCAAAATTCTTCGCTACTGTTTTAATGAGGGGTTCAATGTTCCTTGGTTTTTTTCCACGATAACCTAAATAATCCATAATCGAAGTAACATCGTCATTTAGAAATAACTGAGTTGCATTTGCTTGGGGATCCCAATCAATTAATAATACTTTATGATTCTCCGAAAGTGCTTCTGCTAAGTATAAGCTGATAGTTGTTTTCCCCTCCCCTCCTTTTTGATTAGAGATTGCTATAACGTTACTATCAAATCCTTCCGAATGATTGATTTCAAAATATTTTGAAAGTACCGACTTCTTAAATTCACCAGTTTTCCAACCAGGGACTTTTAATGCCGTTACTCTCTGCAAAAAATCATCGAGATGTAGCCCAAGAAATTTTGCAGCTTCTTCAGAATCAAACACTGTTTCCACGTTACCTTACCTACTCTAACCATTGTATCTTGATGACTATTGTCAATTTAATTATGTCTCCTAGGGGTGAAATCATTTCACCCCTAGGAGAGAACTTTTATTTAAAGATGACCACTCTCCTGGTTTCCTTAAAACACCTAGAGGAAACCAATTTACGAATTTACAACATTGAGGTAATTTTCATTCTAAGTTGGTGCTAAATTTTTTCAAATTTTTCCTAATTTTTACCTGCCTTCTAGTAATTACTTCTCCAACTAATTCTGAAGTTATCTGGGGACCATCTATTGAAAGATCCGGAGGTGAGTATATCTTTGAAACAGGCAATAAATACCCTAATTTGTCTGGCATTCGTGGTGGCTCTAGAATATCCTTCCCGCGAACTTTCACATTATTTGGAATCCAGGGAATTTATACAAAAGATAGATGGGAAATTAACGGAAAATTAAAAACAACCGGTTGGAATCAGAAATCAGGTGAAGCTAGGGATGAAGATTTTTTTCTAGGTGCAGTTTCAACTGAAAATTCAACAAACATTGCGACCAGAGAATGGAGTTACCGAGACTCAGCTACAGTATATTCAGGAAGCAGAAATTTTGCCGATGGGAAGGGTAAGTCAACAGTCGTAGAAAATAGAATCGAACTTTTTGGTCGTTATTATTTTCAAGACGCGAATCCAGACTATTGGAAAGAAGGTTCTGGTTTATTCTTATCAACAGGCGCCCGTTATTCCTACTTCAAATATCTCTTTTATGACGTGAATCAATACATAGAAACTACTCCAGTTTTTTATGCTCCAATTGGATTAGGATTAAGTTACTCAAATGATCTATGGGAAGTTTTTTATGGAGGAGGTTACCGTTATTCTAAAAACAATTTATACTTCGATTTTAGTTTTATGCCTTCTATCGGAAGGATCAAAACCAGAGATTTTCATGTACAAAGATCAATTAACTTTTTCTCTGAAAATTATGGATTCGGATGGAACTCAAAAATTGAAATAGGTTACCAATTTAATCCCACATGGTTAAGTTATTTTAGATTAAATCATAGACGTTTTTTCTCTGAAGGGAGATTCACCTCACAAGGTGGGTTGACTGTAGCCGATTTGACATCTAATCTGGTATCAGGATTTAAATCTCATATCAATATCAAAGATTTTTCAATCGAAATAGGAGTTCTTAACAAAATAGAATGGAACAACGGAATCGATAAAACTGAAAAACAGGAATCAGAAACTAAAGAAAAAATCGAAACGAATGAAACAAATTGAAATTGAAAGGAAAATTACAAAAAGCAAAAATATATCTCTAACTGTTTATCAAAACGGTAGAGTTGTTCTAAAACACCCAGCAAAAATTTCAAAAATTCAATTAGAAAACTTTATAGCCGAAAAACAAAACTGGATCTTAAACAAACTACAAAAGATCCCTAAAGACATTCCGAAAAAACTCAAATTTGAAAATGGCGAGACAACTCATATCTTTGGGGAAATTGTAAAAATTTATCTCAATGACAAAAAAATTTCCTATGATCCTGGGAATGGTTTTTATATCAAAAAGGAGAAGAATGAAATCCTGAGACAGAAAAAAGCAAAACATTATTTAAAATCACTGTTGTTTTCCAAAATTGAACCCTTGGTACAAAAATTTGAATCTAATTTAAAAACGAAGGTAAACAAAATCAGTATAAGGACAATGCGATCGTTATGGGGAAGTTGTAATTCTAAAAATGATATATCAATAAACTTAAGTTTGGTACATTGTCCAGATTATATTATAGATTACATTATCCTACATGAAATTTCACATACAATTGAACACAATCACTCGCAAAAATTTTGGAATATTGTGAAAAGCCAAAATCCAAATTTTAAAATCGCTGAAAAATGGCTAAAACAATACGGTAAAAATTATATTTACTATTTAAATTAAATGAAAGATAAAATAAAAGTTTTGTTTATATGTTTGGGTAATATTTGTCGATCCCCAGCAGCCCAAGGTGCATTCGAAAATTTAATCAAAAAAAGAAACTTAGATCATATGTTCGAAGTTGATTCTTGTGGTACGTCTGGTTATCACGATGGAGAACTACCTGACCCTCGGACACGAAAAGTAGCACTTCAACATGGAATCCAACTCACACATCGATCTAGAAAACTACAATCAAAGGATCTTCAATATTTTGACTATTTAATTGTAATGGATAATAACAATTACAACGATGTTTTGAGTCTAATGAATGACGAAACTCTAAAAAATAAGATTTTTAAATTTGGAAAATTTCGTACTGATGCAGGACCTGATATTGTTCCTGACCCATATTATGGAAGCGAAAAGGACTTTGAAAAAGTACAAGACTTAGTAGAGAATTGTTCTACTGGTTTCTTAGATTACTTAGGAGTATAAATGTGTCCCATTTAAAGAAAAAAGTTATCATCATAGGTGCTGGTTTTGGTGGACTACAGGTTATCAAATCACTAGGAAATAATAGTAACTTTGAAATTTTAGTGATCGATAAAAAAAATCATCATCTTTTCCAACCTTTACTATACCAAGTTGCAACAGCTGTCTTATCTCCAGCTGATATAGCGATTCCAACTCGATCCATCACAACCAATTTTAAAAATGTGAAAATTTTATATGGGGAAGTAACTGGTATCAATTTCAATTCAAGAGAAGTGTCATTTCAAAACCGTAACGAAAAATATGATTATTTGGTGATAGCGACAGGAGCAAAAACCAGTTATTTCGGAAATTCTCAATGGCAATCAAAAACCTTAGGATTAAAAAATTTAAAAGATGCGTTAGCAATTCGAAAACAGATATTATTATCATTCGAACAAGCCGAATTAATCGGCGATTACGAAAAAGCAAAAAGTTTAATGCATTATGTAATCATTGGAGGTGGTCCTACTGGCGTTGAGTTAGCAGGTTCGATTGCTGAATTGTCACATAACATTATACGAAAAGATTTTCGAAGTATCGATTCCGGGATGACAAAAGTAACTTTAATTGAAGCTGGCCCACGCTTATTAAATGCATTCAGTGAAAATTCCAGCACATTTACTAAAGAAAAATTAGAAAGTAGGGGAGTTGAAGTATTAACTAACTCCCCTGTCTTGGATATAACCGACACAGGAGTTGTTCTAAAAGATAGAACGATTGTATCTAATACTATCATTTGGGCTGCAGGAGTAGAGGGGTCAGAACTATCAAAAAAACTTTCAATTAACAAAGATAAGGCGAACAGAATCATTGTAGATGAATATTGCAGATCAACAGAATATCAAAATGTATTCGTTATTGGAGATGCTGCCAATTTTAGCAAAGGTTTAAACAGGCCCCTACCAGGAGTTTCTCCTGTTGCGATGCAACAAGGACGATATGTTGCAAAAATCATTCAATCAATTGAAAAAAATAAAACCTTAACACCATTTCAATATTTTGACAAAGGGAATATGGCGACAATCGGAAGGACAGATGCAGTTGCCGAATTTGGCGGAATACGACTAAAGGGCCTAATGGGTTGGCTTGGTTGGTTGTTCGTACACCTTGTATACCAAGTTGGTTTCAAAAATAAAATGAGCACACTCATCAGTTGGGTTTGGAGTTATTTAACTTTTAGAGCAGGTTCAAGACTGATCCAAGAAGAAGCAAATGATATATCAATTGGATCGTAAATTGAACTCATTTTTCTTTGCTTCTGAAATACACTTTCTATAAGCCAATTCTGTATTGCCGACCCAATAGGTAACATTGGTATCGGAAACACCAGTTGTTGTGTGTCTTTGAAGGATCGGTATCATATACAAATATCCATTTTTTCGAGTTGTATCACATTCATCATGTAATTGTTCCTCTCTAGATAGTTGACTGCAACTTGTGGTCAATAGAATCAAAAATAAAGGATAAAAAAAACGACTCATTTTGAATTTTGCAAAATTCCCTTTAATTCATTAAAATCTTTTAACTGTTCTTGCGAACAGTTGGATAAATGATTCTCTATGTAGGAAAGATCCTCTTCCGCTTTTTTTAGTTGGACCTGTTTGTATTCAGGTTTATGAGTAACCTTTAATACAACTTCTCCCGAGTATCCAGTATCTCCATTCGCTTCAAGAAGAATCGATCTGGCTCTTTTTAAATAAATTGGGATGAGTGATTGAGTTGTGGCATCTTTTGAAAACTCATTTATGCCGGTAGACAAAAGCGTTATTTTTTTTCTATGAATGGAAGTGAGATCTGCCTTTTTTTCACAATCAACTAAAGAGGTACACTGATTCAAAGTTTTGTTTTGTCCCAATATTGTGGATACAAAAGATAAAAAAACTATACACAGCCGAACTAATAACATACCACAAATACCATCAGAGCAAAATAAAGAATCAAGTCTAATTCACCAGATAAATGTTTACAATCCGAAGGTGCCGAGAAACCATATATTTATGTTGCCGATTTCAATTCGCACCAAATTTCACTCGATCGAGGGATTAGAGTGGGGGAATCCACAAGGCATTCCTATTTTGTGTTTTCATGGTTGGCTCGATAATGCAAATAGTTTTGCTCCTCTTGCCCCTTATTTCCCAGAATATAGATTTATCTCAATTGATTTTCCTGGTCATGGCAAATCAAGTCACAAACCCGAAAACACAGTGTATTACTTCGCAGAGTATGCATTAGAAATTGTATCCATCGTACAAACTTTGGGGTTAGAAGATTTTATATTAATGGCTCATTCTATGGGAGCCGCAATTTCTACGTTAGTTGCTGGGACAAATTTATTAAAAATTAAAAAATTAATTCTGATTGAGGCCCTAGGCCCACTAACAAATGTTTCACAATCTGCACCTGACATTATTTCGGAAGCAATCAAACAAATTCTCCACCCGAGAGGTAAAAAAGAAACATATTTCCCTGATATGGAATCTGCGATCACGATTCGCCTCAGAGCAGGGGACATGAATGAAAATTCTGCTTCACTCCTAATGGAAAGAGGAATTGAAAAAACTCCACGGGGACTAAAACCAAGGCGAGATATTCGATTACATTTTAATTCTTTTTTTCGTTATACGGAAGAACAGGTAGTTTCGTTTTGCGAAAGAATAGAGTGTCCAACCTTACTCATACTAGGTGACAAGTCTAATTTCCCAATTGCGAATGCATTCCCCAATAGAAAGTCTGCAATCAAAAACCTTTCCGAAGTGATTTTAAGCGGTGGACATCATTTACATATGGATCACCCCGAAAAAGTTGCGCACGTCATCCACCAATTTTTAAATGAAGATACTCCAAAGGATACCTAATGAATTCACCTATCGAAAATCCATCCAGACATGGTTACGAAATCCACCATGACACTTGTTTTGGTTGCGGAAAAGAAAACCCACTTGGACTTGTAGCAGATTTTACTTTCCACGACGAAACGGGAGAGGTAAATTTCACCTACAATTTCAAAAAACTTTATAATGGTGCACCTGGATTTGTCCACGGTGGTATTTTGTCGACTGTGTTAGACGAAGCTATGGGAGGTTTGTGTTTTCATTTGGGTTACATTGTCATGACTGACACAATGAGTTTCAAATTTCATAAAGCAACTCCCGTCGAAACAGAATTATTAATTCGTGCATGGCCCATTAAAAAAGCCAAAAGGAAGGTTCTTCTCGAATGTGAACTAACTTCTTTGAATGGGGAAATTTTATATGTAAAAGGGGAGGGTGCATTTCATATACTACCTCCAAGATTTTTCTCAGAAAAATTGACAGGCGGGAAAATAGCGATTGCGAATGAATTATTATCTGTTAATAAATTGAAACGAGCACATCTCTTTGACAGGATAGAAACATGAATCGAAAATTTTATGCATTAATGATCACAACATTGCTAATCCAATGTTCCGGTGCATCAGTAAAAGACGGAACAGGAGACCAGGAATTTGAACTCAAATTATCAAAGGGTAAATGGATCCGCACCGAACGATTCAAAAATTCAGGTGGAATTCGAGCTGTTGGAGAAGTGAAAGCAGAATGTGGTGGAACAAAATGTACAGAAGACCAAGTTTCAAAATTTGCAGCACCAAAAATTAAATCACTCCCTAAACATGGTTTTTGGGAAGAATACATTCAATTCGAACAACCAGGGTCAACTCCAGAAAATCCAAAGTATAAATCCACACTTGACCAAATTGGAGAATACGTAGATGGCAAAAAAACCGGGATTTGGAAAAAACCTGATCCTGAAAATCCTCAAAAATTCATTGCTGAAACTCCATGGGTCGATGGCAAAAAAGAAGGAATCTCCAAAACCTTTGATAAACAAGGAAACGTTTCTTCAGAAACAACTTATGTTGATGACAAAAAGAATGGTCCTTACTTCCGAAAAAATAACAAAGGTGAATGGGTTGAAAAAGGTGCATTCAAGGAGAATGAAGAAGATGGAGAATGGTTATATTATTTTGTAGGTTCTGATGGCAATGGAATCAAAACAAAAGTTTCTTATTCAAATGGTTTAAAAAACGGATTAGAAATTAATTATTATAAAGATGGTGCCGTTGAGTCTCAGGGAAATTATTCTGCAGATGTCAGAACAGGCCTTTGGAAAATGTTCGGAAACAAAGGAAATATCTTAGCAGAAGGAAATTATTCAAAAAAGGAAAACTCTGAAAATTTAGATATCAAGTACGAAAGGACAGGGATTTGGAAAGAATACTATCCTGATGGAAATTTATTTGGTACAGGCCCAAGAAAACATACAAGAACTGGTGAGTGGAAGTTTTATTATAAAAACGGGCAAGTCGCCTACCATGGTAATATGGCCAATGAGAGTATGTTAGAATCTGCTAAAGTTTACGACCAATCAGGTAAAATTTTGGGTGAAGGGAAATTGTTTTTTTCACTAGTTAAAATTGATGAGGAACTCCAAGACCTAAAGTTAAATTATAAACCGAGCATACCCTATACTTACTTCTATCCATCTGGAAAAAAAAGAATGGTGATTCGTTCTACCGAAGATGCGACGGAATATTCTGAGGATGGAAAAGAATTAGGAAGAGGGCCTGTAGAACCACAAGGTAGAAAAATGGGATGTTGGACAATCGGTGGGAAAACAGAGTATTACATGATTGATAAACCAATGCCAAAGATGACTGCTTCTCAATGCAAATAGACAAAGAACAAATCAAAGAAATCTCCGACCAAATGAAACTCATTCGGTCGGAACTGGCAGAATCGATATCAGGGATGGATGAAGTGATTCAATCCCTATTTGTAGCACTTGTTGCAAATGGACATATTTTATTAGAAGGTATGCCAGGCCTCGCAAAAACATTGGTAGCTAAAAACTTAGCATCCATTATCGATGCTAAGTTTTCTCGAGTTCAATTCACTCCAGATTTGTTACCAGCTGATTTGATCGGAACAAATATATTCAACCCCAAAACATCTTCATTTGAAATTAGAAAAGGACCTATCTTCACCAACGTATTATTAGCTGATGAGATTAATCGTGCACCTGCTAAAGTACAATCTGCACTATTACAATGTATGGAAGAAAGACAAGTTTCGATCGCAGATCAAACTTTTGATTTGACCCCTCCATTTTTTGTAATCGCAACTCAAAACCCAATCGACCAAGAAGGAACTTACCCCCTTCCTGAAGCACAATTAGACCGGTTTCTTTTTAAAGTAAATGTTGCCTATCCCAGCTTTGAAGATGAAGTTTCAATCCTTCACCAACATGGGAATGTAAATTTTGAAAAAAGATCACTAAAAAAAGTGATGAAACCCAAGGAAATTCAAAGAATTTCAGAAATTTCAAACCATGTTTTTGTAGATCCAAAACTATTTGCATATATTGTTCAATTAACACGCAATACACGACCTGAATCCACATCAGACAAAGACCTAAAAATTTTCCTTTCACATGGAGTGAGCCCAAGAGCAAGTATTGCCTTACTCAAAGTAAGTAGGATCAATGCCTTATTAGAGGGAAGAACGTTTGTCATACCTGAAGACATACAAAGGTATTTTCCTGAAATTGTCAAACATCGACTCCACTTAACAATTGACGCAATCAGTGAAGATGTAAGTACAACTTCCATTATCAAAAGGATTTTAACAGTTACGGAAGTTCCATAAAATGCTTGATCCCGAATTAAAAAGGTTACTCCAAGTATTACAATGGGAATCAAAGAAAAAATTCAATTCAAATAGACGTGGACTTATTTTTACAAATGATAAGGGAAGGGGACTTGATTTTAAAGAAGTAAGAAATTACCAATATGGCGATGACATACGTTATATTGATTGGAATGTAACTTCTCGGACAGGTGAACTCCACACAAAAGAATTTTTCGAGGAAAAAGATGCCACAATTCTTATCTTCATAGATATAAGCCAATCGATGGAAGGTATAAAAGGAAAAACTGCCTTTCAAATCGCTCTATTTTTATCTTTATTTCACATCAAAATTGGGAACCGAATTTTTTTAATCAGTTTTTCGAATCATACGATTTCATCGAACAAATGGTTAAAAACAGAAACGGAAGTACTTACTTATTTCGAAAATCTAAATAAACAGAAACATGGGAACCAAACAAACTATACAGTAGCAAACCAATATGCCTTTAAAATCCATCCAAAGTATGCAGTTACATATTGGATCAGCGATTTCAATCATCTAGAAGAATGGACAAAAACATTTACGATTCCAAAAGTATGGGACCAATATGGAATATGGATTTCGGATCCAATCGATGAATTGAATTTTCCATTTTGGTTAAAGTGGTTCCAACCGATTTCCCAGGAAAGCGTTACATTAAAAAGTTCAAACACAACTTACGATTTAGATAAGACCGCAGCGAAAAATCTATTTGGGAACAAATTGATCAAAATAAATCCAAGTTTGAAATTGAACAACCAAATCTTACCTCTGTTTAAAACACAACAACATGGCTAAACTAGTTTATATTTTTATCCTCTCTGCTTTTCTTTTTTCGATTTTCGCGACACCAAAGGAAACCATACCATCGGGAGAAATATTTGTAGGAGATACAATTCAATATAATATTGAATGGGATATGAGTGTATCGGACGTTAGTTTAGAGGAAGGTAAGTTTTATGAAGATCATACTTTACCTACCTTCGAAATCCAAACTGTAAAAAAAGACAAAAACAAAATCTCTGCATCTATTATCTTTTTTGTACCTGGTGATTATTACTTACCTGTAAAATGGAAGGAGGATGGTAAAGAAACTAATTCAAAACTAAAAATTTCAGTTCTTAGCAACTTAACAGGTGCTGAAACGGAAATTGAAGACATAGAACCACCAATTCAATTTTCAGGTCCTTATGTTTTAAGACTCATTGGTCTCATCGCCTTTACAATTTTAAATTTATACATACTTTATGCTTTATATTTATATTGGAAATCAAAACCGAAGATCATCGATGCACTCTGGGAAAAACCTCCCAAATTATTAGAATCTACCAAAAGATTACATTTGTTGGAACAATACCTCAATTCAGAAACTATAAATGAAAAAGAACTTACATTTCGAATTAGTAATTACTTAAAAGAAGTATACTCGGAAAAATTTGAAGAGAATCTATTGGGCACAACTGACTCTGAATTTTTAGCAATTTTACATGATAAAACTCATATACCTGACTCTTCCATTCGCGACTTAAGACTTTATTTCAGAGACCTAAAATACAATCTAAATACAAATTCAATTTCAAAAGAAGACGCTACCATCATTTGGAATCGTATCAAGAAGGATTTTCTTTTATAATATGGATTACTTCCAAAGACCATATTTATTATTACTCCTAATCCCAATCATAATTGTACTTATTTACCAGTGGAAAACAAACCCGTATGGTCCTATTTCTTTTGTTCAATCCGACAGATTCAAAGAGCATAAATTATCTATTTGGCTAGGATTCAAAAAACATTTTTACATTCTGAATGAGATATTAATTTATCTTGCGATGATATCTCTGGTTTTTGCTTCCGCAGGACCTGGTGCAAAATACAACCTAATGCCAGATAACACAAAAGGTGTCGATATTATGATCGCACTTGATATTTCGGGTTCTATGGTAAATTCTTATGATTTTTTACCAAAAAATCGTCTCTCTGTGTCAAAAGATTTATTAAGAGCATTCATTCAAAAAAGAATTTATGATCGAATTGGGATTGTAGTCTTTGCTGGGGCTGCTTACCTACAGTCACCACTCTCAAGCGACCGAACCGCCTTGGATGAGTTAATTGAAGATACTTCGAATGAAGATATAGAAGAACAAGGTACAGCGATTGGAGATGCACTGGTATTATCTACCTATCGATTGAAAAATTCTGAAGCGAAATCGAAATTGATCATCCTATTAACGGATGGAGTATCAAATACTGGAAAATTAGATCCAGAAACAGCAGCATATACATCTAAATCTTTAGGGATCAAAGTATATTGCATCGGAATTGGTAAAGAAGAAGGCCAATACGAAGTAAATTATGAATCATTACAAAAA
Organism: Leptospira levettii; assembly: GCF_002812085.1. Classification (NCBI taxonomy): domain Bacteria; kingdom Pseudomonadati; phylum Spirochaetota; class Leptospiria; order Leptospirales; family Leptospiraceae; genus Leptospira; species Leptospira levettii. Next base: position 11,992 of record NZ_NPDM01000005.1, on the reverse strand, counting down.
ATTTCATCGGACACCAGTGGAAAATTTTTTAGAGCAGAATCTCCTGAAGTATTGGGAGAAGTATTAAACGAAATAGATAGGTTAGAAGTTGTCGAATTACCTTCAAAACCTCTTGAAATCCAAGAAACAAAATTCCCTTCCTTTGTATTTTTTGTTTTTGTATTCCTTTTCTTAAATTTAATTCTTAAAATTTATCCCTTAAAAGAGAAACTCTAATGGAATTGAAAACAGTCGTTTTATTAGGATCTTTCACAATTTTTTTGGGAATTCTCGTAACAAGCATCAAGATCTATATCAATTTCAAAGCAACACAACTTATAAATAGACAGCCAGTACTAAAAACAAGAATTAGCACTTCGAATCAGTTTTTATTATTCTTACGTTATTTATCTCTTTTGTGTGCACTCATCTTGTGTTTATTGTCTTTGTATAAAATTAAATCAATTGATGTGGAATCTACAAAGGAATTTGAATCTACAGACATCTTATTTGTAGTTGATGTTAGTTTATCTATGAATGCAATTGATGTAAAACCAAATCGCCTTAAACGTTTTCAAGATCTTATCTTAAGAACACTACCTGAATTAAAGGGGAATCGAATTGGTATTATCGTATTTGCAGGACAATCATTTTCGTTTTGTCCAATGACCACCGACTTATCAGCCGTTTCAGATTATATACAATCGTTAGGCGTAGAGATGGTAGGAACAAAAGGTACAAATTTAGCAGTTGCTCTAGAAAGAGTCGGTAAGGTTCGAAAAAAAAACCAAGGAATCCAATCATCAGTCACTGTCATTGTTACTGACGGAGAGGACCACGAAAAACAATCTTTACCTGATCTAGAAAAGGAAGTCATCGTTTGGGGGATTGGCACAGAGGAAGGTGGACCCATTGAATTTAGGGATCCCAGCACTGGGAAAGGTGGATTTGTTACGTATGACTCCAATTTGGTGGACTCACCTTATGGAGACAATGTTATTGTTTCCAAATTAAATAAGGAATATTTAGAATTCCTAGCAGAAAAATATAATGGAGAATATTCCAACATATCCTTTTATCCAGATGGGAGTTCCATACTCATTGACAAAGTGAAGATGATGAAAAAAAACAAAATCCAACGATTGGAAAAATTTAAAAATGAAGATGGAGCACATCCATACTTGTTACTCTCATTATTGTTTTTTTTATTCGAAAGAATTTTCTCCATCGGAATTCAGAAAAAATCCCCACTTAAAATGATTGCTCTCTTATTCTTTCTCCTGCTTTTCCAAAATCGAATCGAAGCATGGGAGTTAGATCCTGGAGGAAACGCTGTCGAAAGGGGAGTTAAATCTTACCAAAACCAAAATTTTAGTGAGAGCCAAAAAGAATTTTCAAACGCTAAAGAATACATCCAAGATGATCCAAGATTGTTATACAATGAATCAGCAAGTGCTTACCAATTAGGCAAATATAAAGAAGCAAAAGAACTCTCAGAAAAGATCCTTTCCCATCCAAAAGCAAATTCAAATCTCAAATCCAAAGCAAATCTAACACTAGGAAACATTTTTAGTAAATTGGGGCAAAAAGAAAATGCCCTCAATTCATACGTGGAAAGTTTAAAACAAAATCCAAATCAACTCGCGGCTAAAAAAAACATAGAGCACCTAACTAAAAAAAACCAATCCAATCTAAATCCATCAGAAAACCAAAAACAAGGGAATGGAGAAAATTCGAATCCATCCGAATCCAAACCACAAAATGACAAAACTAATCCCTCTAAACAGAAACAATCCGATATCGATAGGATGTTTGAACCTTTCTCCAATGACTCCATTTTAAAAAATAAACGGGGAGGGCCAATTGATAATGAGAAATTTTGGTAAATTGATTCCACTTGTTTGTTTCATTTTCTTTGCTACTATAACAAACATATACTCTGCGGATGTAGAATTTTTTTTTCATCCAAACGAATTTTCTTTAGGAGAGTTTGCAAAATTAGAAGTAAAAGCTTACGGAGACAAACCCTTTCGAACCTTACAAACTAACGTTAAACGAAATGGTGTCAGAATTCGATATGTTGGAAGTGGAACTGAAACTCAAATCGTAAATTTCAAAGTTTCCAAATCTCAAATCATTAACTTTTATGTTGATACAGAACAAGAAGGAAATTTCCAATTACCAGAAATAACAGTTGAATATGCGGGCAAACAATATTCATCACCACCCTTTGAATTTAAAGTCAGCAAAAAAACAAAAAACCCACCAAATAGTTTTTTTAAGTCTTTTCCTTTTGATTTAGATGAACCAACTACCGAAGAAAATCCAGAAGTATCTTTTCATACCAACAAGTCAGTATTTTATAAAGGAGAACCAATTGTTGGCTATTTTGTTTTGTACTATGATCAATATAGGCAACCTTTCTTAGAAAGAGATCCGAACCAATCCATCTCCTTTCCATTTTTTCTTTCGGAAACGTTGAGGCAAGTGACTGTTCAAATCGAACCAGAAGTAGTCAGGAATAATGTACCTAAAAAAACTCTAGTCTTTGCAAAAGAAATTTATGGGTTAACAGCACTTAGATCAGGGAGTTTCCTGTTAGGTAAAACTAAATTTATAACAGGCGACAGCTTACGTTTCAACTCACTCCAACAAACGATTGATACAAAACCTGCCAAAGTCATTGTTTTAGACCTACCAAAAAACTCACCTCTTGATTTTAGTGGCGCGATTGGAAATTTTAAAATGTACATTCTCAATTCACCTAAACAGGTGTACGTTGGTGAAACTGCATACATAGAGATTATGATAGAAGGAGAAGGTGGATTAGAAGGAATTTCACCAATGGTATTTTCTAATCCAAAAATCAAATGCATCAACCAATCAAAGATAAAAAATTTCCAACAATTAGAATCTGAAGAGTATGGTTTCCATTCAAAAGTAAAATTTCTATATGGTTATCAAATCGAAAAAATATCAAAAGAAAATGTGGAACCTATTAAGTTTAGTTTTTTCTCTTTAGCTGAAAAAAAATACAAAACTATCTCTATCAATTTTCCAGAATTCCAAATATTACCGAAAAGAAAAATTGACAATTTGATTCCCCCGAAAAAGGAAAAATTACAGTTAGAATTACCTTTCTTCTCTTTAGTTTTACTTGCAGTTTTAGGAATCTTTGGTTATGTAGCACTTAAAAAGTATAAACTAAATGTGGAGACCAATTCTTTTGTTCGTATGGTTGAAAGTTTTGGCAGAAAACGAGATTTTTTCTTATTAGAACATTTAGAGAATCGAGGTGTGTCAAAATCCGATTCCATATGGCTCACCGAATTGATCAGTGACCACACTGACCCCTCCCATTTATATAAACAATTATCCAAAAAAGATCAAATGAAGGCATTAAATATTGCCAATACTTTAAAACCAAAGGAGTAACGTATGTCAGCTGAAGAAAAAGGCAAAATCAGTGTCGAAACAGAAAACATTTTCCCAATCATTAAAAAATGGCTCTATTCCGAAAAGGATATTTTCCTAAGAGAACTTGTTTCTAACGCAAGTGACGCAATCACCAAACTAAAAAAAGTTGCTTTGACCGAAGAATTCGAAGGCGGTAGTGATTACCGAATTGATTTAAATTTTGATGTCGAAAAAAGAATTTTATCCATTGAAGACAATGGGATTGGGATGACCATTGATGAAGTAAAAAAATATATCAATCAAATTGCTTTTTCTGGTGCAACAGACTTCGCCAAACAATACCAAAATGCTGATAATAAAGCAGAGATCATCGGACATTTTGGTCTGGGTTTTTATTCAAGTTTTATGGTTTCTAAACAAGTAACCATTGAGACTAAATCATACAAATCTGGTCAAGCGGCGGTTATGTGGTCGAGTGAATCAGGTACTGACTTCTCTATCACACCCATTGAAAAAAATTCAAGAGGTACAAAAATTTCTTTGTACTTGGATAGTGAATCAGGTGAGTATCTTGATAAATGGAAATTAAAGGAACTGATCAAAAAATACTGTGACTTTTTACCAGTTTCAATCTTTGTTCAAGGAGAAAAGGCAAATAGAGAAAAACCACTTTGGTCGGAAGAACCTTCAAAACTATCACCTGAGGATTATAAAGATTTTTATTCTTATTTGTTTCCGTTTTCTGGAGAATCTCTATTTCACATCCACCTCAACGTCGATTATCCATTCCGCTTACAAGGGATCTTATATTTTCCAAAACTTACACATGAATTGGAAGCTTCAAAAAATGGGATAAAACTTTTCTGCAATCATGTGTTTGTGAGTGATAACGCAAGTGAGTTAATCCCTCAATTTTTAACCATTCTCAAAGGCACAATTGACATACCTGACTTACCATTGAATGTCTCACGTTCCTATTTACAAAATGATCCCCTTGTCAAAAAAATCTCCAACCATATCATTAAAAAAGTAGCAGACCGACTCATTGATGATTTTAAAAAGAATCGTCAAAAGTATGAAGAAAATTGGAACGATATCTCTATCTTTGTCAAATATGGTGTTTTAACAGATGAAAAATTTTATGATGCAATGAAGGATCATATCATCTTTAAAAATTCCGAAAACGGTTTCTCAACAGTTTCCGAATATTGGGAAAAGAACAAAGAAAAGAACCAAAACAAAATCTTTTATGCAAATGAAACAGAAATGGGTTCTGTTTATATGGAACTTCTTAAATCACAAGGACTAGAAGCCCTCTTAGTTGATTCCAAAATTGATTCACATCTCATCCAACATTTGGAAGGTAAAAATCCAGATTGGAAATTCCAAAGGGTGGATTCAGAAATCGCTGATCAAATTTTAGACAAAGATTCTAAGGCTGAAATAGTCAACGAATCAAATGAAACGGAATCCAATCGAATCACAAAACTGTTTGAAGTATCATTGCCAAAAGAAGGAGTTCAAGTCAAAGTAGAAGCACTAAAATCAGTAGATGTCCCAGGTGTTATTTTACTCCCTGAATTTATGCGTAGAATGACGGAAATGAATTCTATGTTTAACAAAGAAGACACAAAATCAATGCTTAAGTCTCACACTTTGATGGTAAACTCAAAATCTCCTCTTGTAAAATCCGCCTTACAGGCGTTTGAGGGAGTTAACCCAGAGAAAGGTAAAAAATTGGCACGAGTCATCTACGATTTATCTTTACTGTCTGCCAAGGTAATGGACGAAAAAGAAGTCTCAGAGTATACAAAAAGGACGACAGAATTTCTTCAGGAGATTTTTTCTACTTAAGGTAAATTCCTCTCATAAAGATTTGGCAACGATTCCTATCAATGGAATTGTTGCCAAGTGATCCAAATTTGTATTACAAGTCGACTCAGCTCCTTACCCATCGTGGTTGCCTACAAAAAAGGTTACTTCGAAGAATTTGGAGTCAAAGTTACACTTCACCTCAATACTCACCACAAAGCAATTTTACCTTTACTAGATGCTGGTCGAGTGGAAGCAGGTGAGGTGCCAACCATTGCATACTTACAAGACAGTTTTTTAAAGAAATCAAAACTCAAAAGAATTTATAGAGGAATTTATCTTTATCATTCGCCTCTATCTTTTTATTCAAGATTTCAATTCAAACCGGAAGACTTAACTAGAAACAAAGCCTATATCCTACCTGTTCCCCATATCAATTCCGTCGAAAGACTGTTTGCTGAAAAATTCCTAGAAGAATATGCACCAAAAAATCCTGTCAAAGTGCGTTATATAGACACACCAGGCTTTTTAGAAGAAAAAGAATTTTTAAAACCTAACTGTTTAGGACTCGTATCTGATCCATTTTCAAGTCCATTCCTCCGAAACTTCCAAGACTTTGGTAATTCCTTAGAACTACCCATCCTTAAAAAAGATACCTTTTATCCATCCACCTTACTTGCATTTAGTGGAGATGCCATCTTAAAAACCGGAAGAGAGGTATCAGGAGTATTATTAGCTGTTAAAAAAGCCATTGATTTTCTTCAAAATGCAAACAAAAACTACCATGGAAATTTATGGGAAGACCTACAACTTTCTCATTTTTACCCACACTTAAGAGTTGGAGAAACCAAAAACCTTCTCACCGAACATCCATTAATCCAAAAAGGAGTTTTCTCTTACCATGGTGATGAAACTACACTATTCCCGTTACTCAAAGATGTTTATTTTCGCCTAATCCGAAGGGTCATACAACCAGAAGCAGTACAATCTGCCCTAAACTTTGAAGAAATTTTATCTGCATTGGAACCTAAAAAGGTATTCGACGTTAGAAAATTATCAAGTTTCCAAGAACCAACTAATGTAAAATTGCATGCGCCTTCACAAATCAATTACCGAAAACTTAACGCAGTTAGACACTTAATTGTTGATGTCAACTCATTGGTATTGGATATGCTCCAAGGGAATTACAACTCACGCCTGAATACCGATGAAACACTTCAATTGGACAACAGAGTCAAAGTACTCGTAAATTCAATGTTAGACTCTTTTAACGCGAAAATCGAGTTACAAAGGGAAGAGATTACGGAATTAGAAAATTTAATATCGATTTTGGAAATTAAATTAGATAGATCCGCTGTTGACTTACAATACTCGGAAGAAAAATACCGTTACCTTTTTGAATTTTCAAGAGAGGCAATTGCATTAGTTGATGCTGATACGGGAAGTATCCTTGAAGCAAATAACCAATTCCGATCTTTAACTGGATACACCAGAGGTGATATCACAAAAATGAATATCGAAGATATCATTATCGGAAACCAAGTATCCAATCAATTACGTTTTGGATCCGATTTATCTTCCGATACTATGTTATCACTTCCTGATGTTGAAATTTTAGTAAAGGATGGTACCAAGCTGGAAGTTGATATCAGTTTTACCTCCATACTTCTATCTCCTAAAAAGAGATACCAAGTTCAATTCCGACCCAACTCCGAAAGAAAAGAACAAGAAAGACTCCAACATGAATTTATCTCCAATGTAAGCCACGAATTACGTAGTCCAATGACAAATATTCGTGGGTACTTGGAATTTTTTAAATCGGACTCCTCTTTACCATTCAACAAAGAACATATCAATATGTTGGAAGTAATCGATAAAAATGCAAAAAGGCTAAGTTTTCTAATCGAAAACTTACTAAAATTAACAACCTCACGCGAAAAAGATAAAGAAGCCGAAGTGATTGAAATCTTTGACCCAGTCCCTGTGATTGAAGATGTCATTCACATGAATTCACATCTTGCAAAAGGTAAACCAATTGAATGGGAACTTTCTTTAAAAAAAGGTCTTCTGATTCGTGGAATCAAATTCGAATTTTCGCAAATTATAACAAACTTATATGTCAATGCCCTCAAATATACCTTCAAAGGAAAAATTGGAATATCGTTACGCGACGCAAATGGTAAAGTCGAAATCATAGTTGAAGACACTGGAATTGGAATTGACCCCAATTATAAAAATCAAATCTTCGATCGATTTTTCCGAATCCCATCTACAGATAATAAAAAAATAGGTGGAACAGGACTTGGACTTTCCATTGTCAAATCACTGGTAGAAAAAATGTCTGGAGAAATATTCGTTGAAAGTACGATGGGTGAGGGAAGTAAATTTACCATTCACTTCCCAATCATCAATGGGAACGTTTAACCACTTTCTTCTTTTTGGGTGCTACTTTTTTCTTAGGTGGTATTTTTGATTTTTGTTTTTCCGAAACAATGGGTTTGGAATGTAAATTGGATGGGATGTTCTGTAGGTCTAAATTCATTTTAGACAAAAGAACCGACAATTCCATCATTTCCCTCGTGCCCAAAAGTTGCATCATTGCCAATGCTTGGTTCATGCCCAATTTTTTAAAAATTTCCAATACATTCGCAACACCAAAAAATTTTAGAAGGATTGGCAATTCTTCTAATCCTCTTTGTTTGATCCATTTTTTACAATCTGCAACGGAAAGTTCATTCACCAATTGAATGATTGGCTGTAGTTGGATTTTATCAACTAACCATAAAAAATCTCGCATCGGAATTTCTTTTAGTAAAGAGATTGACTTTTGTATTCCTAAGGATTTCAAAACTTCAACACTTGCTTCAGGACCTAATGTTTTTGCTAATAGACCTACATCATGCGGGGGGATACTTTTAGATACAATGGCAAGATCTGCAATGGATAAGGAATGAATAAAATAAACCAAATCATCATCATCATTTTCGCGGATCATCTCCACTAAAATTTTTTCAGGGATTTGATTTACTAACTCAACGACAGTTTCTTCACTCAATTTTTGTGTTAAAACAATGAGTCGCTCTTTTGGTACTTTTCCAGTTAGGGAAAGCAGTTTTTCGTATCCCAAATTTTTCAATATTTGAAAGGACTTTTTTGGACCCAATTTTTCCAAATAATGATACACCGTTTGAATGGTAACGAGAACTTCTTTCATTTGCCCCAACTTTGGATACAAACTGTCAGAATCTTGTTAAAATTCCAGAGAAATTCCTTTCAAAATCTATTAATTTTTACAAAATGGGAGTGTGAAACCGCGGCAACTCTGGATTACCATGTTCTTTTTCATTGTGGGAGTATTGGGGATTATTCAATTTAAAATCTCGCCCTACAACCACTCACTGTCTGCTTTAATTGGAATTTGGGAAGGATTTTATGAAATTAACCCAAACTTAGTGGATCCAAATTTTGTCGTATACAAATCCGGTGGATATGATGGACAATTTTTTTACTTACTCGCAAAAGATTTGTTTAACGACTCCGATTGGAACTTAATCGTAGATAGTTTTTATTTTCGTTACCATAGAATAGGGTTATCGCTTTTTTCTGGATTTGTTTCTCATTTATTAGGAAGCGAACTTTACCCACTGATAACACTTACGATTTTATTTTCTACATTCCTATTTTCTGTTTATTGTTTATACGATCTACTTCCTGAAAAATCAAAATGGTTAGTTCTCTTTTATATCCTTTCTCCATATTCATTAAATTCCAATTTATTATTAGTCGCTGATTCTTTTTTTGTGAGTTTAGCAATTATCAGTTATTATTTTTTTACAAAAAAAAATCTAACTCTTTCGTTTTTATTTTTCCTGATCACAGTTTTCACAAGGGAATTGGGAGTTTTATTTTTAGCACCAATTGTTTTGGGAGCTCTATACCAAAGACAATGGAAACAAGTGATTCTATTTTCCTTACCAGGTATTTTATTTTTGGGTTTTTTATATTTCGGATGGAAAAACTCCCCAAATCATTTAGGAACAAACCCTCTAGGATTCAAAGATATGACTGATTTTCCTTTATTTGGTTTTGTAAAAAGTTTTTTTGATCAAAACCAATTCCAATTCAAACTAAAGGAATTCCCCAAACTACTTTTTCTAGTTTCGTTTTTAAGTATGATTATGATTTCTATTTCATCGATCAAAAACTCATTGCAAAAAGACTTAAACTTACTTGTTCCAATCCTTGGAAGTTTATTAGTCATTGCCATAGCAGAAGAAGGGTATTGGAGGTCTTTTGATAATTTGAGTAGGATGTTTACACTCATTTTACCTTTCAGTTTACTTCTGGAAGGAGTAACGAAAAAACCGAGTTTTAAAATCTTTCTGATTACCTCTCTTACATTATTTTTCTTTCTATTAGTTCGAATTTTTTTCATTACACCAACAAAGGAATATTTTTTAGCCTTATGATTTCACTTGCTTATTCACCCTGCCCAAATGACACTTTTCTCTTTTATCACCTGATTCGTAATACAGACTACCCAGTCAAAGAAGAACTTTACGATGTCGAAAACTTGAATGAATTTGCATTTGAAGGCAAATTCCCTGTAACCAAACTTTCGTTTGCTGCTTTTTTCCACATCATTGATAAATACATTTTATTGGAAACGGGTTCTGCTTTAGGACGTGGTTGTGGCCCACTTCTCGTCAGAAAAAAAAATACAAATACCAACTTAGAAAATTGCCAATCTCTGTATATCCCAGGACAACTGACTACTGCCAATTTACTATTATCCCTTTATACAAATGGGACACATAAACCAACAGCACTTCGTTATGATGAAATCATTCCTAAACTGTTAACAGAAAAAAATAGTTTAGGAGTGATCATTCACGAAGAACGGTTCACATACGAAGAAAGAGGTCTTGAGAAGGTGGTTGATCTTGGTGAATGGTGGGAATCATCTACAGGATACCCAATTCCTCTCGGTGCCATTGCCATCAGACGGGACATCCCAAGAGAAGAAGCACTCAAATTCCAATCGGAACTTCAAAAAAGCCTAAAAGATGCTTACCAAGAACCAAAAGAAATGATGGATTACATCAAGGAAAATTCGCAGAATAAAGAAGATTCTGTGATCAAGGCTCATATCAATTTATATGTAAACGAATTTACGAAATCATTGGGAAAAGAAGGACATGATGCTGTGGCTTACCTTTTCCAAAGAGCGATTGAGGCAGGATTTATCAAAAAACCTACCTCAAATCTATCGTTGTTTTTAGGAGAAAGTTAAAAGACAAAGGATATGGCCTTTATCTCGTTTACATGCTTCCATTGCCTTGGCTACCAACATTCCTGGTTTTAATTTTGACGGATCTGCTTTAATCGCATGACCAGAAGTGAGTCCTGATACCAAAAGATCTCCAGGGTAAATGGGCACTTGTGTTGCGTCCACGTGAAGTTTCGCCATACCAAGTAGCGCAACTAACACATACTCTACGCCCTTTTCCTTTTTCCCGAAAACTACATTAGCATTGGTAACGGCAACACCAATCACATTGGTAGAGTAGGGGTGTTTACTCCTTCCCAGTACTCCCGTTTCTTCTGTAGCTACGAGTAAATCACCAGAAGTGATCACATCTTTCCCATCGAGTCTAAAGTAACGAGCAATACATTCTTCGCCACCATCTTTCGTTATGCGAAGGTTCCCTTCGAAAACTGATTCTCCATTGGCATAAATTGCTTTCCCAGAACCAATCAATTCATATTCAGGAATTCCTTTCCCATCAACAACAATGGCATATTCAGACTGTGAAACAAACCGACCACCTGGTGACGTTGTGCCGGCACCTAAAATTCCAGCTGACCGAGTTGTTTCTTTCCCTTTGGATATCCCGTAAACTCCGATGGAATCTCCAAATCCAACAACACCCGAACCAGAAGAAACCCCTACAAGTCCTGAACCATTTTTCGTATTTTTTCCGTAAATGATTGCATCGTTTGATTGTGGTGGGACAAATCCTTTCGAGATAGATTCGGCTTCGCCTGTAATCTTTAATAATCCTGTATGTGAGTTAAAATCATGTTCCTTTTCAGCGTATGGATGCGTGTGTGGTTTTGGTTCTCTTTTATCTGACAATCTTGGATCATCGGACAAAACAACTTTCCCAGGCACTGCTTCCCCATGATTTGCCAAAACAACAATACCAGCATCGTCAAACCCTGCTTTGGCGAGACGTTTGTCGTTTCCTTGCACTACAACACCGGCCTTATTTTCACCTGAATGTGCGAGTTGGACAATTCCATGTGCTTCCGTATTAGCAAGTTTTAGGCGTTTATCATTCCCCTGCACGACAGTATTTGTTTCCTCACCACCATTAGGCGCTAACTGTACAATCCCTTTTGCAGTTGTTGTGGCATCCTTTAGTCTAGGATCATCGCCAGTTACCACTTTATCAATCGCAGTTTCACCAGCTTCTGCTAGTTGCACAAGGCCTACTGATTTTTTTGTCGCAATTTTTAATCGAGAATCATTACCTTGGACGGCAACACCTGGACGTGTTTCGCCATCTAATGCGAGTTCCACGATTCCAGGGTGATCTGTAGAAGCATTTCGTAACCTCTCATCATCCGATTGGACTACGAGGCCCGGTCTTGCTTCACCACTCCTAGCAAGTCTCACGAGACCATGAGTGAGTTCGGTGGCGATTTTTAGGCGTTTATCATTCCCTTGCACAACAACACCTGGTTTTTCTTCTCCGTCGGATGCAAGTTCCACAATTCC